>CAYPJH010000358.1:0-1572 GCA_964411035.1 uncultured Methanobrevibacter sp.
GTCTTGCTTCTGCTTGACTCTTCCTTATACTCTCTGCTTTCTTATAAAACATCAGACTAATACCTTTTAAGAAGAAAGCAGAGAGTATAAGGAAGAGTCAAGCAGAAGCAAGACTGGCATGCGGTGAAATTCAAAAGTTCCCACCTCCATAAATGCTTTAATACCACAATTTCTAACATAACCACTCTTGTGGTCTTTGAGTGTTTTCCATCTGCTTTGCAGTTTCCTATCTGATATAGGCTTCTCCTAATCACCCAATTATTTTTCCTTCTGTAGACCTAAATTTACTTTGCTGCTCTCATTGCATATAGAAGATAAGCACTTAGAAATTATTCTCCAGTTCATGAAGATTGCTTTTAATTTCCAGAGTCAGCTCCTAGACATAAATATATCTTGGATATATATAAGACTACTAGCAAGATTTGTACTGCATCATTAAATGATAACACACAGTTTTAAAACATTTATCAACCTCACAATTTTGAACTTTATTTCAATATCCATGTAATTATTTGTAAGTCGCAAATGGGTTCTTCCTTTTAAAACTTAAAGAATTTCCAAATTCACCAATATTGATAGAAGTGTGGGTTAAGGTCCATAAGTACAAGTAAAAGGTTTCTTATATGTAGTGATTAATAAATTGATGTCAAATATAAGTTACCTGTAATTTCTAGTTAGTATTAATTTATTTCTAACAGTAGCTGACTGCATTGGTTTGCTTTTATGTATAAAAAACAATGCAAACTGAAATAAGCATCTTAAACAATACATGTCCTGTCTAATCTATGTTACTCACAAGAAATAAACGTAACGATATTAATTTGGAAAATGAAATCTAGGATTAAAATGCATAAAACAATATAATTATGGTGTTTTAGTTTGTATTTTCATAATTCTCGTTACTTAAAATTGTACTTATTTCCTTATGTGTTAAATGTTGAACTAGATGATCTCTTAAATTTTTAGAATGCAAACATGATATAACATTAATCTTTAAATCATAGAATAAAGTACATTCTTTACCAAACAGGTCATCTGGAGATATCAAGGCAAGAAGCCAGATAAATTAGGACCCAACACTCGAACATACAACTGGATCCCCCAGAATGACCTTCTTGGTAAGACTCTGAGATAAGTCCTAAAAGCATGAGTACCATCAATCAGGATGCTAAAAATTCAACAGGAAACATTTTATTCAATACTTGTTACTTAAAAAAAAATCAAAAACAATGTTCAACTTCTTTTTAATTATTTTCCAGGCCCAGGGATGGTTTGAAAAAACAAAGCACAAAGCTGCAATTTTAATATACACCATCATTATATACAGAATCCAAGTTATCTTTATTTCTGGTGCAATTACCTCTGCAAGAATTTTTCACTCAGTTCCTGGATTGTCTCTCTGTGATGTTGTTTGTCTTTCACTTATTCTTTCCTCTCCTGCAGGTGTATTTCAAATACCTTTCAATATGGCAGCCAGGACTTTTTATTTTTTTTTATGAACAGTGACTCTTTATTTTCTCTAGAAATTAATGCACAATCTTCAATATGAAGTGCAAACACATTTTGTAATGA
>CAYPJH010000359.1:0-2427 GCA_964411035.1 uncultured Methanobrevibacter sp.
ATAAACAAAAAAGAATTCCAACATGGTCAGCATGCTGGAACCCTCTTTCCGATTTTTCTTTGCAAAGATAGCCTTTTATGCAATGCGTGTCAAGCCTAAAAGGCTGTTTTGTAACATATTTAAACGAAAACTTCTTATTTATAACATGTTACAGCAATGCTTTCACTGCCGCCTCCAGGTCTTTAATGCTCTCTCCGCGGGCGCTCAACTCATTGTTCTTGTTGACCAGGAACACGGAAGGCACACTCCTTACATTATAAGAAGCCGCTATGGACGAATAAACTCCGTTGCCGTCGCGCACACAAATCCAAGGCAGGTTGTCGGCAGTCGTTTTCCAATAGTGCTCATCTGCATCCAGAGAGACCTGATAGATTTCCAATCCTTGGCCGGCATACTTGTCGTACAAGCCGCGCAACATATAATTATGTGTGGCAGAAACCGCGCTCTGATAGACGGTGAAGTCCACGATAACAGCCTTGCCCTTCAATTCGCTCAACTTATGCACGTTGCCCTTCATGTCGCGCAGGCTGATATCGATGATGCCGGTTTCGGAAATTGCCTCTTCGGGGATTTCCATCACCTTCTGCTGCGGAGCACGGGTATTCTTCATTCCCTTTATCACAATGTTGTAGAGGTTCCTGGAGCGGTCGGCATGAGGATAATAATTGTTCAAGCTGGTTGCCACAGCCGCAAAACACTTAATGTCTTCCTTATTGTTCAGAGGGTCGAAAATCAAATAATTATTCAGCTTCTGGAACAAGGCAAAATAGGCGGCAGCCGTATTGGGAGCGGCAAAGATATAGTTGATTTTCACTTCATCCTTATAGTTCTTCAGCAAAGAGGCAAGGCTGTCTTCGAAAACATCGGCGCCTATCTTGTGCGCCTGCACCGACTGCAGCAATGCATTCACATCGCCTTGAAGCTTCATCTGCTTCAGCGTCAACTCTTTTATCTTCGAACTGTTCGGAGAGCCTTCCACCGTATAGGCAGTGGCGAAATCGGTATATGGCGCCTTCACCGAAACCTTCTCCGTCGAATCTACCGAGAAATTAATAATCTTGTCCTCCACCCGCAGCCGGTAGAATTCCGGAGACGCCGGGCGTACCTGCTTAAAGTGGAAAGAGCCGTCCCCTTTCAGTTTTACAGAATCCAAAGGAACAATCCCTTCCAATGCCGAGGCTTCCAAATAGAGCATCTTGCCGCCGGCACCGGACACTTCACCCTCCACCTTGAATTTCGGTTCGGAATTACATGCACCCAATGCAACTGCAGCGAGTGCCATAAAAAAGATTTTCTTCATATCGTATCTTCAGTTTTGTTTTGCAAACATGCCTGCAAATATACTTCTTTTCAAGTTCAGTCAAAGCATTTTCCCCCGTTCTTCCATATAGAAAACTGCAAAAAACAACTAAATGCAAACTTTTTATCTCATTCCCACCATTTTACATGAATAAATTATGTATCTTTGCGCGAATTTTGAAGAAAAATAGATATAAAACATTTTTTATGATTAACCCAATTGTTAAGACAATCGAGCTTCCCGATGGCAGAACCATCACGCTCGAAACGGGAAAGCTGGCAAAACAGGCAGACGGTTCTGTAATGCTTCGTATGGGCAACACCATGCTTTTGGCTACTGTTTGTGCCGCCAAGGACGCAGTTCCCGGAACAGATTTCATGCCGTTACAGGTAGAGTACAAAGAAAAATTCTCCGCATTCGGACGTTTCCCCGGCGGTTTCACCAAGCGTGAAGGACGCGCTTCCGATTACGAAATCCTCACTTGCCGCCTCGTCGACCGTGCTCTCCGCCCCTTATTCCCTGATAATTTTCATGCAGAGGTATATGTAAACATCATCCTTTTCTCGGCAGACGGAGTTGATATGCCGGATGCCCTGGCAGGACTCGCAGCCTCTGCCGCGCTTGCCGTTTCAGACATCCCTTTCAACGGACCTATTTCCGAAGTACGCGTAGCGCGTATCGACGGGCAGTTCGTTATCAACCCGACTTTCGAGCAGTTGGAAAAGGCCGATATGGACTTGATGGTGGGTGCCACTTATGAAAATATCATGATGGTGGAAGGCGAGATGGACGAAGTTTCCGAGCAGGACTTGCTGGAAGCCATGAAGGCCGCACACGAAGCCATCAAGGTTCAGTGCAAGGCACAGATGGAACTGGCAGAAGAGATCGGTTCTACCGTGAAACGCGAATATTGCCACGAAGTGAATGACGAAGAGCTCCGCAAGGCTGTTCACGACGCTTGCTACGACAAGGCATACGCCATTGCCGCTTCCGGAAACAAGAACAAGCACGAACGCATGGATGCTTTCGATGCCATCCGCGAAGAATTCAAGGCGCAATTCAGCGAAGAAGAGCTGGAAGAAAAAGCTCCGCTTATCGACCGTTACTATCACGATGTGGAAAAAGAG
>CAYPJH010000360.1:0-4980 GCA_964411035.1 uncultured Methanobrevibacter sp.
ATTGGAACGCTTCCAACTGGAAGGTTAGACATTTTTAGAATTCTTCTTCTGATTTCATCTAAATCTCCGCCAATACTTAATTCCATCAAACAGTCTGCACCTGCATCAATAGCTATCTGTGCTTTAAGTTCCTCTTCATCAAAGTTTACAATATCTGTACTTGTTCCGATAGTTGCATTGACTTTTGTTCTAAGGCCTGCTCCAATTCCTGAAGCTTCAATATCGTGATTGATATTTTTTGGAATGACTATTGTTCCTTTAGCTACTGATTCTAATATGAAATCTTCGCTTACGCCTTCTTTTGAAGCAACTTTCTTCATTTCTTCTGTTAAAATTCCTTTTTTTGCATCGCTTATCTGAGTCATTATGATCACTTAAACAAAACTTAATTTAATCAAATATGGTTAAATTTATTATAAATTCAAATTTAATATTAATTCTTTAAAAATAAGTATTTAAACTTGTTTATTAAATAAACTTGAAAAAAATAAGGAACAATTGAATATTACTACAATAATAGTTAATAAATAAATTCGAAAAAGAGAAAAATAATTCTTCAATAAAAAAAATAAGCTATTGAAGAATCAAATAAAACACCATTGACTTAAGGTCTTAAAGCTCCTCCACCTTGAAGAGCAATAGTTTCCCCACTCATATATCTGGCACCATCAGAAACCAGGAAAACACAAACGCTTCCAATATCTTTTTCAGCATCACCGAAACGTTTCATTGGAATCTTTTGAATATTTTGCTCATAGGCTTCAGGATAATCCTCCCTCCACTGTTCAAGCTGAGGAGTCATAACTAATGGACAGACAACATTAACATTAATGTTATATTCTCCCCATTCATTAGCAGCCACTCTGGATAAACCACGAATACCCTCTTTAGAAGCAGCATAAGAAGCCTGACCAGCATTTCCACTTAAACCTGCACCGGATGCAAAATTAACAACACTGCCCTCAGTTTCCTTTAAATAAGGGAATGCTTCTCTCATGAAATAAAAGGTTCCGTATAATCCTGTGTTAATAGCTAATGCAAAATCTTCAGCAGAATGTTCTTCTAATTTTAAACCTGATTTAGAAGCTTGAGCATTATTAATTAATGCATTTAAATGGCCAAATTTAGAAATAGTCTCTTTAATTGCATTTTTAACATCCTCTTCAATACCGCCGTCAGCTACAACAGCTAAAACATCAACATCATAACTACTTTCCAATTCCTCTTTTGCCTTTTCTAAAGTAGACTCTGTTCTACCAGTTATAACAATATTATAACCTTCTTTTGCAAAAGCAGTAGCTACTCCAAAACCGATACCTTTTCCACCGCCAGTTATTAAAACAACTTTTTTATCATCCATATTAATCACTTCTTTAATTTAAATTATTATAAATCCTAATAAAAATAATTTTTGAAATGAAAAAATATAAATATAAAAAGAAAATTGATCAGTTAGGATTAACAGCTTTTAGATAAGCATTGCTGCAGCATCAGAAATTTTCCAAACATTCCTCTTTTAAAAAAAACGCATCTTCATTATCAGGGCTTTTAAGAAGCACCTTATCAAAACTAGCTACTGCCTCTTCATATTTATGCAGTTCCATTAATACTACGCCTTTATTCAATAAAAAATCAATGTTGTTCTTTTCAATGTTGATTGCAATATTATAGCACTCCAACGCCTTGTCAAATTGGCCTAAATCAATGTAGGCATTACCCATTCTATTAAGTGCATCGGCATCCATTTCTGAATCATCCAAAGACAATTCCACAGCTTTGTTAAAAGATTCAATAGCTTCATTTGGCATGCCCATATCAGTTAAAAGGTTTCCCCGTGCATTCCAGACTTCAGGGTTTTCACTATCCATTACTATTAATTTATCATAAACTTCAAGTGCATTTTCAAATTTACCTAAAACTTCTAAAATGAATCCTCTCCAATATAAAACCAGTGAATTGTTGGGGTTTGTTTTAATAGCTTCATCACTTGCCTTAAGTGCTCCTTCAACATCACCTGAATTTAAAAGTGCAATAGCTTTATTGTTTATGATGTACTCGTTATTGTTTTCAATAACCAGTGCCTTATCATAACATTTAATAGCTTCTTCAAACTCCCCTAGTCTTGAAAGATTATCTCCCTGTTTGTTTAATAAATAAACATCATCAGGATCGATTTTTAATGCTGCGTTATAACATAATGTAGATTTATCGTATTTTCCTGTATCAAAAAGAATATCTGCTCTTTGGGTAATCATTGCTTTTTCATCAATTTTATCCCCTTTCCAGTCATCTACATTTAGTTTTCTAAAGTATATTACCTGAAAATCATCATTGTCCTTAATTTTACCTGCATATTTCTTTTTAAAATCTTTAATCATTTCCTGAACATTTTCATATCCTTCAGCAGCAACCAATTCATCATTTTCTTTAAGGTCCTTGAATTTGATGGTTTCAACATCTTCAACAATAGCTTCGAATATTTTCTTTTTTTCTTTTGAAACTAAATTCCAGTAACAATACAATCTGTCTCCTTTTTTTAATGGATTTTTCCATAATTTACGTATTGTTATTGTTTTTTTACCTGTTATTATATCAATATCCTGACTTGAAAATGACAAAATAGGCATTGGTAAATCACCACATTATTTTATTGTTTGGGCTCCGAATTCGGCTGTTTTAACTTTTATTGTTCCATTAAAGTATTCTTTTAAAGATTCTGCAAGTTTTGTTAATTCAACAGCATTTGGATTATCAACCTTCTCCAATTCCGGATCCAATACATCTTTATTTCTAAACTGTTGAATAGTGTAAATATCTGATTTGACAGTACTGGCTATTTTTTTGATGTCATCTGCTGTAAGCAAAGTTGGAACTACTGTTGTACGGGTTTCTAATGTTACCCCATACTGATTAATTAACTCCATTGATCTTTTAACATCCCCACCAATGTCTTCTCCAACAACATGCCTATAGTCTTCAAAAGGCGCTTTTATGTCTAATGAAATAAAATCAATTAAGTCCTGTTTTAATAAAGCCTCTAACCTTTCCGGATATACTCCGCTGGTATCAAGTTTGGTTTTAAGATTTATGCTTTTAACATACTTCAATATCTCTTCAACAGCCGGTACCTGAAGTAAAGGCTCCCCTCCACTAATTACAACAGCATCTAAAAAGTCTTTTGAAGAGTTAATCTCTTCTTGAATTTCATCTAAAGACATCTCTGTATGATCATTGATTAACTCCACATTATGACAGAATCTACAGCATAATGGGCAGCCTGACATGAAAATTACAAGTGACATGTTTTTATGAAATTCAACTGAAGAAATTACTGTTCCGCCAATAAACATTACTCTAAGACCTTTTTCATAATTTCGATAAATTTCTCATTTTCTTCCTGAGTACAAATGCTGATTCTTATCCAGTACTCATCCAAACCTTTAAATGACGTGCAATCCCTAACAATAATACCTTTAGCCATTAGTTTACGGGACAATTCTGTTGCAGTCATTCCTGTGTCTTTAACATTGAATAAAATGAAATTGGATTTAGAAGGAAATACCTTAAGAGAATCTATTTTATTTAGCTCATTATATAGATATTCTCTGCTTGCAATTCCATCCCTAGTTGATTTTTCAATAAATTCCTTATCTTTTAAAGTATTCAGCGCAGCTACATAAGATAATCTTGTTAGAGAAAATACAGGTTTAATTCTAAATATGTATTCTATTATTTCAGGTGAAGATAAACCGAATCCAATCCTCATTCCTGCCAGTCCCATTACTTTTGACATTGTTCTTATAATGAAGATATTAGGATATTTATCTATTAAATCCACATTATTTACTTCTGAAAATTCAAAGTATGCTTCATCAACTACAATTAGAATATCCTCATTTACCTCAGCAATTCTTGAAATATCCTCTTTTGAAATAAGTGTTCCGGTTGGGTTGTTTGGGCTGCAGAGGAAAATCATCTTTGTCCTATCAGTAATTGAATCAATTACAGATTCTACATCCAATTTATTTTCATCCATATCCCAACGGGCATATACAGGCACTGCACCATACTGAAGTAAAAGATATTCATAGTACATGTAAGACGGAAGAGGAACAATAAACTCATCACCGTCATCAATGAAAGTCTTTGCAAGTACATCAATTATTTCATCAGCACCATCTCCTCCAACAATCACCTGATTATCATCAACACCGGAATAGGATGCATATTCATGTATAATTTCTCTTAAGTCTGATTCCGGATATCTGTTGATAAAGTTAACTTCCTCATTAATAGCTGCAAGCGCTTTTGGAGATGGTCCCCAAGGGTTTTCATTAGACCCTAATTTAATAATATCTTCTTTTTTAACTCCAAATTCTGCAGCTATTTCATCTTGAGACTTTCCAGGAACATAGGGGTCCATTTCACTAACAATTTGTCGCGGTTTCATATTAATCTTTTTTATATTTTTTAGAAATTTCACAATATTTATCAGCATTTTCTTGAATATGTGCTACCTGTTCAGGAGTGAGCTGTTTTACAACCTTTGCAGGAACTCCTAAAATCAAACTTCCTTCAGGAAATTCCTTACCTTCACTTACAACAGCACCAGCACCAACAATAGAGTTTTTACTAATATGCGCTCCATTTAAAACTGTTGCATTCATTCCAATTAAAACATTATCCTCTAATGTACAGCCATGAACAACAGCACCATGTCCAATAGATACATTATCCTTAATTACAACAGGATAATCATCGGAACAGTGGATTACACAGTTATCCTGAACATTGGAATTATTTCCAATTTTGATTGGAGCTACATCTCCACGTATTACAGCACCATGCCAGACAGAGGCATTTTCACCAAGCTCAACATCTCCCAATACTTGAGCACCAGGACATATAATTACAGAGTCTTTCTTATTAATCATAATAAAATATCCTTTATTTTTTATCTTTTTTCTTATCTTGAATAAT
>CAYPJH010000361.1:0-22932 GCA_964411035.1 uncultured Methanobrevibacter sp.
ATGATATATTCATCAGCAACCCCAAAACGTTGATAAGGTACTTCACGACCTTTTTCACATACAATAGCTGTCCTAAAACCTTCGTCTTTAGCTCCCTTTAAAATATGTAAAGAAGTATGACTTCCAAGAGTAGCTATTGTAATATTTTCTTTGTCGTAACCATTTAAAATTTCAATTATGTCCTCTTTTTTAATATTTCCCATCATAACCAGCCTCATAGAAATATACTAATATTTTTAAATTTAAACTAATATAATGTTTTTTATTATACAGCAATACATAATGTAATTATTACTAAAAAATATAAAATAATATGAGTGAAAAAATGTTAATTGGATTAATATCAGATACACACATCCCTGATAGGGCAAAAAATATTCCAAGTAAAATATTTGAAGCATTTGAAAATGTTGATATGATACTTCATGCAGGAGATGTAACTTCAAAAGAAGTACTTGATAAATTAGGTGAAATTGCACCTACCATAGCAATTCAAGGAAATACTGACCGATATTATGGTTTTGAATTGCCTAAAAATGAAGTAATTGAAGTCGATGATCTTAAAATAGGATTAATACACGGAGAAGTTTATCCAAGAGCAGATACTCAACAATTGTTATATCTAGCAAAGCAATTAGATGTAAATATTTTAGTTACAGGCCATTCCCATCAACCAAAAATTGAACAAATTGAAGATGTTTTATTGTTAAATCCTGGAAGTCCAACAGTGCCAAAATTAGCAGACAGGACTGTAATGCTTCTTGAAATTGATAATAATAATGTAGATGTGGAATTAGTTAAAGTTGGAAGTCCGGTATGTGCATCCCTTGATGTAACTAGATTTAAACATGAATGAGGTAAAAATATGTCTGAAAATTGGCAACATGAAAGAAAAAATGACCCATATTATAAAAAAGCAAAAACTGAAAACTATCGTTCAAGAGCTTCTTTTAAGCTAAAACAGATTGATAAAAAATTTAAAATTATGAAAAAGGGAGACACCGTAGTAGATTTAGGGGCTGCTCCTGGTGGTTGGTCACAAGTAGCTTTAGAAAAAGTAGGTGAAGAAGGAATTGTTGTAGGTGTTGATTTAAATAGAATTAAACCATTTAAAGAAGAAAACTTCCATGGACTGCGAGGAGATTTTACAACAAAAGAAATACAAGACCAAATAACAGAAATTATTGATGGAAAAACAAAAGTATTGATTTCTGATGCATCCCCTCAATTATGTGGAATAAAAAATCTTGATCAATTACGTTCAATTGACTTAATTAATACTGTTATTGAAATTGCAGATAATATTCTTGAAAATAAAGGTAACTTATTAATGAAAGTATTTCAGGGCCCTGAATATAAGAAAATGTTGATTGAACTTAAAAAGAAATTTAGACAAGTTAAAACAACAAAACCACCATCATCCCGTAAAAAAAGCTCTGAAATGTATGTTATTGGTTTAGGTTATAAAAAAAATAAAAATAAGGATTAAAGAGCATTATATGCATCTTCAGCTTTTTTCATTTGATTTTTAGCAAAATCAAGCCTACTATCAACTTCATTAGATGTTTTTCCAGAATCTAATGCGCTTTGAACATTATCAATAGCCGAACCTGCTCTAGTTAATTCTAATTTTGCACTATTATATTCATTAATGGAAGCCTCATCTTTATTAGCATAATATGAAGATTTAATTTCATCAAATTTAGATGATAAATTCTGATAATTAGATTTTAGCTGAGCTAAATCATCATATTGATTTCCAGAAGAAATATCATTAGTAAGACCTGAAGAAACCATACTAAAACCGACATATGCTACAACAACAATTGTTGAAATAATCATTATAATCCCAACAATTGATATTAACATGGAAGTTGATTTAAATAAATTAAGTCTTGATTTTCTCATTAGCACCATCACTAGATTAAATTAATTATTAATAATATTATAAATATTAGTATATAATATTTAGTAATTTCTCCTAAAAATACGTTCATATTACACATTAATATACATATTTAAATTTAGGCAATAATTTTTTGATTTATAAGTTTTCTGTCCCATTATTTTCAATTTCTATTTAAAATTTGCTTGAAATTTCAGGACCCTATTTATTTAAAAATCTGTTTTAGCATTAACTCTTAAATTTTATGATTACAATCTATTTTTCTATTATAATGAGAATTAATCATTATACATATTATTTAAAAAAATCTATCAAACATGGATGAAACTAATTAATAATCTGCTAAATAAAAATTGGGCTTGAATCCGGAATAATTAAAACTTTGAAAAATAATATTACAACCTGCTTAAAAAATTTTAATTTTATAAACTATAAGAATAAATATTTTATAATAATGAGTCCGACTACAAAAAAAACACAAACATCCGTTGCAAAATTCGAAGAATTTTTCTCAACAGCTTATAGAGATGACGTATTTAAAATATTAGAAAAATTTCCTGATGAAAGGTCATTGGATGTAGATTATAATAATTTAGAAATGTTTGATCCTGATTTAGCTGATTTATTAATAGAAAAACCAGAAGAAACATTAAGTGCAGCATCTAATGCACTTAAAAATATCGATCCATCAGTACAAGATGCAGACATAAATATTCGGATTGAAAATTTAACAAATGTAATTCCTTTAAAGATATTGTTAAGTAAATTCATTGGTACATTTGTTTCTGCAGACGGGATTGTAAGAAAAACAGATGAAATAAGGCCCAGGATTGAAAAAGGAGTATTTGAATGCAGAGGGTGCTTAAGATTACATGAAGTAGAACAAACCTCTGAAACAAGAATAATTGAACCTTCTTTATGTGAATGCGGAAGCAGATCATTTAGATTACTTCAGGAAGAATCAAAATATATTGATACACAAACTGCAAGAATGCAGGAACCTTTAGAAAATCTATCTGGAGGTACTGAACCTAAACAAATGTTAATGATTCTTGAAGATGATTTAGTAGACCAATTAAATCCTGGAGATAAAGTAAGAATAACCGGGACATTAAAAACATTTCGAGAAGAAAGAAGTGGAAAATTTAAAAACTACATTTATGTGAATCATATTGAACCATTAGAACAAGAATTCGAAGAACTGCAATTAACAGAAGAAGATGAGGAAAAAATCATAAAACTAGCTCAAGATCCTGATATTTACAATAAAATCATCAAATCAACTGCACCGTCAATTAGAGGTTATAGGGATGTAAAAGAAGCAATTGCCCTACAGCTATTTGGAGGAGCTGCAAAAGTTCTTGAAGATGAAACCCGATTAAGGGGAGACATTCATATTCTCATTGTTGGAGATCCTGGTATTGGTAAATCTCAAATGCTTAAATATGTATCAAAACTAGCTCCTAGAAGTATTTATACAAGTGGTAAAGGTACAACTGGAGCAGGATTGACTGCAGCTGCAGTAAGAGATGAATTAGGCGGATGGTCTCTTGAAGCAGGAGCATTAGTTCTTGGAGATCAGGGAAATGTATGTGTTGACGAACTTGATAAAATGAGATCAGAAGATCGATCAGCACTCCACGAAGCACTGGAACAACAAACCGTAAGTATTGCAAAAGCAGGAATTATGGCAACATTAAATTCCAGATGTTCAGTATTGGCAGCAGCAAACCCAAAATTCGGTAGATTTGATCGTTTTAAAGCATTAGCTGAACAAATTGACTTGCCGTCTCCAATTCTTTCTCGTTTTGATTTAATATTTGTTGTTGAAGATAAGCCAAGTATAGAAAACGATGCAGAACTTGCAGAGCATATTCTTGAAATACATAAAGCAAATACCATAAATTATGAAATAGAACCTGAATTATTAAGAAAATATATTGCATATGCTAGAAAAAATGTGAATCCTGTTTTAACGGATGAAGCCAATATTGTTTTAAAAGAATTCTATGTATCTACAAGAAATAGCAATAAGGAAGAAGAAGCACCAGTACCTATTACAGCAAGACAATTAGAAGCACTTATTCGTTTAGCTGAAGCTAGTGCAAAAATAAGGCTTAAAGAAACAGTAGATAAAGAAGATGCTGAAAAAGCAGTTCGATTACAATTAGCTTGTCTTAAAGAAGTAGGAGTAGATCCGGAAACTGGAAAAATGGATACTGATTGGTTTGAAGGAAGAACCCCTAAATCCGATAGAGACAAACTTACAAAAACTCTTGAAGAAATAGAGTTCCTTGAAGGAGAATATGCTGGCAAGGCACCTGTAAATGTATTAATTTCGAATATGGTTGATAAATATAATGTTAGTGAAGAAAAACTTAAAAAAATTATTCAAAATCTAAAACAAAAAGGTGTAATATACGAACCAAATAATGGTTATCTCAAAAAGGCTTAAGGTTTAATAATGATTAAAAATATAATTTAATATATTATATTTATTAATCATGGAGCAATAAAATGGAAGAATATGAAAATTTATTAAATCGTGCAATAGACCAATTACCTCCAGAAGTATTTGAACAAAAAAGATTCAAAATTCCTAAAGCTTATTCCGATATACAAGGAAATAGAACATTTATTAAAAATTTTAAAGATGTAGCTGAAGGTCTTGGAAGAGATCCACAACATGTCCTAAAATTTTTATTAAGGGAATTAGGTACAGCTGGAAATATTGAGGGTAGTAGAGCAATATTACAAGGAAAATTCACTCATTATCTTATTAATGAAAGATTAGAAGATTATGTTGAAAGATATGTAATTTGTCATGAATGCAATAGACCAGATACAAAAATTATTAGAGAAGGTAGAATATTCCTATTAAAATGTGCAGCATGCGGTGCAACAGCACCTTTAAAACCATTATAAATATTATTCCTTTTCTAAAACTTATTTTTTTAAATATTGAGGCTAAACAATGTTTTGTCCAGAATGTGGAAGTACAGATAAAAAAATTGTTGGAAATATCTGTATTGATTGTTTCTTAAAGAATTTTCAGATGATTGAAATTCCGGAAAATATAGACATTACAATCTGTAAACATTGCCATAGTAAACTAGAAGAAGGAAAATGGTCTGAATCAAATTTACCTGAAGATGAAATAGTTTATCGTGCACTTGAAAGAAACATTAAAATCAGTGATGAAGTTGAAAACGAAATCATTGACCTTGAAATAGAACAAATTAAAGGTTCTACATTTAAATGCATTGTAAATATTATTGGAGAAGTTTACAGCGAAAAAATCGAAGAAACTCATGAAATTGACGTTAAAATAATAAGAACATCATGCCCTACATGTAGTAAAGTACAGTCAGGATATTATGAATCAGTCATCCAATTTAGAGCAGATAATCGTGAAATACATATTGAGGAATATGAAAAAGCAGACGAAATTGTTGAAAGAACCTTAAACAAACAATACAAGAAAGACAAATTAGCTTACTGTCCTCAAATAGGTAAATTAAAAGAAGGAAAAGATTATTATATAGGCTCTTTAAAATCTGGGCGAAAAGTAGCTAATGCCTTACAGGAAGAATTCGGAGGAATAATAAAAGAATCCCCTCGTTTGATTAGTGAGGATAAATCTACAGGAAAAGGCCTTTATAGAATTTGGATTTCTATACGAATACCTGAATTTGAAATTGGAGATTTTATAAAATATCAGGAAAAAATACTGCAGATAAAAGATATTAATAAAAATAGAATTATGAGCACAGATCTCCAGACAAATAAAAAATATAATATCCCCTGGAAAGATAGCGTGAATTTAAACATAATTAAAAAACAAAAAGATATTGAAAAAGCAGGCATAATTTCAAAATCTCCAACCACAATTCAAATTTTAGATCCCGCTGACTATTCTGTTATTGATTTGGAAATTAAAAAAGATCAAAAAGATTTAAGCATTGGAGATGAAATTGACATAATTAAAATTGATGATTATTATTATTTATTAAATTAAAGTGGTAACTATGAATATAAATGAAAAAATTGAAAAAATTAAGCAAGGAACATTGGAAGTTATAGATATAGACGAATTAAAAGTAGTGCTTGAAAAAGATCAACCTATAGCTTATACTGGTTATGAACCTTCTGGAAAAATTCATTTAGGCCATGCACTAACTGTTCAAAAGCTTAAAACACTTCAAAAATTAGGCTTTAAAATAAAAATATTATTAGCTGATTATCATGCATTTTTAAATGGAAAAGGTTCTTTAGATGAAATTAAAAAAACCGCAGAGTATAATATTAAATGTTTTAAAGCATTAGGACTTGATGAAACCACTGAATTTATTTTAGGTTCATCATTCCAATTAGAGTCTGACTATGCTAATAAGGTTTATCAATTAGCTACATTAACCACTTTAAATAGGGCAAGAAGAAGTATGGATCAGGTAAGTCGTCATGATGACAATCCAAAAGTAGCTAGTGTAATTTACCCAATAATGCAAACCGTTGATATGGTCGCATTAGATGTTGATGTAGCATTAGGTGGAATGGAACAAAGGAAAATACAAATGCTTGCACGTGAAAATCTTGAAAAAATAAATGAAAATGTGCCTGTTTGTATTCACACCCCATTATTACACGGTACTGATGGAGATGCAAAAATGTCATCAAGTAAAGGTAATTTTATAGCTGTTGATGATAGTGTTGAAGAAATTACTAAAAAAATTAATAATATTTACTGTCCTTCAGGAGAAATTGAGAATAATCCTGTAATAGAAATTGCAGAAGCATTTGTCTATCCAAATCAGGAAAAATTACTTATTAAAAGACCTGAAAAATTCGGAGGAGACATTGAGCTTAATCACGAACAGTTATTAGATGACTTTGCAAATGGTAATTTGCACCCAATGGATTTGAAAAATGGAATTAAAGACTTTTTAATTGAATTTTTAGCCCCTGTTAGAGAATACATGGAGGAATAAATATGGAAGAAAAACAAGAATTCGAAATGGGACTACCAAATGGTGTTGGAGAACAAATGTTAGCTCATGCAATTGAAAAATTTGACATTAAATTAGAACACACTGAATTTGGCCCTAAACTTATTGGAAGTTATGAGGAACTTGAAAAAGTTAAAGAATTTTTAAGAGAAGCAATTGAAACAAGATTAAAACAATTAGATGGCGATTAATTAGTTTATACAATCTTTACATAAACCAACTTTAGATGCAATAGCTTTCTTAATATCTGAAGATACTTTATTTATGCCATTGTTGGCATTGATTATTTCATAATCATAATCATCTATAATATTGAGATAATTGTTTCTAATTTTGGTTAAAAACTCCTTATTTTCAAATGCATCTTTACCTGAAAATCTTGAAGATGCAATTTCTATATCTAAATCAAGCAATAATACCAGATCTGGTTTTTTAACATATTTATTTAAAATTTCTATCCATTCCTTATCATTTTGATAAACTAAACTTGAAATAAAAGATCTGTCTGATAAAAATATTTTCTTATCATCTGCGATTTTATTCATTAGAGTCATTCTATCTGCTGCAAAAAGAAGACCTAATATTTTTTGCATATAATCAGTAGCAGCATCTGGTTTTTTTAGAATTTCACGGATTAAAATACCAATTTCAGAGTCTGTTGGCTCAACTATGACTTCAACTTCCAATCCATTATCTTCTAACCATTTTTTAACTATTTCAACCTGTGTTGATTTGCCAGCACCATCAATTCCTTCAAAAATAATATACATAATATTTATATTAAATTTTAAACTATTAAAAATTTTATTAAACTTGAAAAACATATATGTATCAAGGTGTAAACAAATGGTTTTATCAGAATTATTAGCACCTGCTGGCTCTTATGAAGTATTTTTAACAGCAGTTAATGCAGGGGCAGATGCAGTTTATATTGCAGGTAACAAATATGGTGCTAGAGCATTTGCTCAAAATTTTACAATTGAAGAAATAGAAAAAGCAGTAAAATATGCTCATTTAAATAAAGTTAAAGTCCATGTTACTGTAAATACATTAGTTAACAATTTTGAAATAACTGATGTGATGAACTATTTATTTAAATTATATCAGATAGGTGTGGACGCAGTTATTGTGCAGGATTTTGGAATTGCACATCTTCTTAAAACAATCATTCCTGATTTTGAAGTTCATGCCTCTACCCAGATGGCTTTAAATAATTACAGCAGCATAAAATGGGCTTTTAACAATAATATTAAAAGAGTTGTGCTTCCCCGTGAAATTAATATCGATTATATTAAACAAATAACTGAAAATCTTAAAAATGACAATGTAGATATTGAATTAGAAGTGTTCGGTCATGGAGCTCTTTGTTATTCTGTATCTGGAAAATGTTATATGTCCTCTTATAATAGCGGTAGAAGCGGTAATCGTGGAGCATGTGCACAGCCTTGTAGGAGAGAATATAAACTTAAATACAGAGGATATAATATAGGAAACGGTTTTCTCTTATCAACTCACGACTTGGCAACCTATAACAATGTAAAAGAAATATCTGATGCTGGAATTACTTCTTTAAAGCTTGAAGGAAGAATGAAGTCTGGAGATTATGTTGGAACTATTGTAAACAGTTATAGAAACATTATTGATGAAGTAAAAGGGGATTATGATAAAAATTTACATTTAGTATTTAACCGTAAATTCACAAAAGGCTATTTAATGGGGGATAAACCTGGAAATGTTCTTGGAAGAAAAGCATCAGGCCATGAAGGACTATATATTGGAGATATTATAGATATTGATGGCACTACTGTTACTATTGAAATTAAAAATAAGGATAATTATATACTTCTGGAACCTGGAGACGGTATAGGATTTAAATATAATGGTAAAATCAAAGGAATATATCTTGAAGACATAATATCACAGACCAAAGATAAAATTATTATA
Source organism: uncultured Methanobrevibacter sp. (assembly GCA_964411035.1). Classification (GTDB taxonomy): domain Archaea; phylum Methanobacteriota; class Methanobacteria; order Methanobacteriales; family Methanobacteriaceae; genus Methanocatella. Next base: position 8,857 of record CAYPJH010000361.1, read on the forward strand.
AACACAACAAGAAACGTTAAGGTAGGCACAGAAGTATTTATAAGTTACAGAAAATCTATTCATGATAATTTAAAAAAGTTTAAAAAAGAAACAATTGCTTCCAAACATGGAATGAATTTTAAAATTACATGGAATGAAGAGTTAACAGTCTTTGTTCAAGTTGAATATTATATAGATGGAGAATTGATTAATTTTAGATATAATGCTCCAAAATTATTTGAAAAAGCTTTAAATCAACCTGTGACAGAAGATAAAATCAAAACACAATTATCTAAACTTGGAGGCACTCCATTTTACATAGAATCCATTAAAATCAACAATATGCCTAAAAATATTTTTATAAGTATGGGGAATTTGAATAAAATAAGAAGACAAATCGTTGAAAAAGCTGAAGAATTATTGCTTAATCATTACACACCTACTAAAAAATCCATAAAAGCTACTCGTAAAAGACTTCATGAATTTACTGATAGCTATGAAAACTATGAAAATGAAAATTCTAATAAAAATCCAAAATTATCAGTGTTTGTTGATAATTTAGATGTTTTAAATGCAATATCCGGCTATAACTTCAAAAGAGTTTATTTTGATGGAAACTATCTTTACAACAACCCTGAAGATTATTTTGAAAATATTGAAAAGTATCTAGAAAAGGCAGCGTTGATGATACCTCAAAGTGAGCTGGTGTGGGTTTTAGCTACTTTCTTAAGTGAGAAAGATGCAGTTAAATGTAGTGAAATTGTTAAGAATCTTGAAAACAAAGGAATTATAATCTCGGTTATGGGTGATATTCCAGCTCTTAAAGATTATTTCAGTTGTCCAATATATGGAAGTCCTAATCTGAACATATGGAATAGTTTTTCAATTAAAAGTTTAGCAGAATCCTCTTTTAATGGATTGATCATATCACCTGAACTTTCCAGAGAAGAGATTAGGGAATTGATTAAAAAAAATGAATATGACAATATTGATTTGGAAATGATTGTAAATGGAAACTTAGAAGTGATTGTTAGTAAAGATGATTTTTCAAATTTAAATAACGGTAACGATTTTATAATATCAAACAATAATGATTATGCAATTTTAGAAGATAAAAAAAGAAAAAAATTCAAATATAAAGTTACATTTGACTATAATAATTATAGTCATATTGCAAATAAAGACTGTTTATGCTTAATTGAAGAAATGAATGATATTAAAACTCTTGGTCTTGATAGTCTAATCATAGATTGCAGATATTCCAACGAAAATTATGCAAAACAGATATTATCATATTACAATGACTCTCTTAAAAATAGAGATGATGAAGAATTAGCTAAATATAAGTATAATATTATGAATCTATCTCATTCCTATATTAATAAAGGAAATTATATTGAAGGTAGGCTTCACGAAAATAAAAAGGAAAAATAAACATGAAATTACCTGAATTACTTGCTCCTGTTGGAAGTATGGACCATTTAAAAGTAGCTGTTAATGCCGGGGCCAGTTCAATCTATTTATCTGGAAAGGATTATGGGGCTAGAAAATATGCAGATAACTTTTCATTGGATGAAATACATGCTGCAGTAAAATATGCTCACCTACACAATGTTAAAGTTTACATAACTGTAAATACATTAATTAAGGAAGATGAAATTGAAAATGTATTAACTTACCTGAACCATCTATATGAAATAGGTGTAGATGCAGTACTTGTTCAAGATTTGGGATTGGTTGATTTGATAAAAAAACATATTCCAAAATTAGAAATTCACGGATCCACCCAGATGAATCTTGAAAACCAGCAAAAAATAGATTATATAGAAAAAAAAGGAATAAAAAGAATTGTACTTCCTCGTGAAATGAACCTGGAAGAAATTAAAAATCTTAAAACAAATATGGAACTTGAAATATTTGCACATGGTGCATTATGCTATTCCTATTCAGGCCAATGCCTATTTTCAAGTTTAAAAGGAGGTAGAAGCGGGAACAGAGGAGCCTGTGCCCAGCCATGCAGACAAAAATACACCCTTACAAACATAAATAAAACTGATTACTACTTATCCTTAAGAGATTTATCTTTATTTAACTATCTAACTGAAATTATACAATTAAACATAGACTGCATTAAAATAGAAGGGAGAATGAGAAATAAAGAATACTTGGCCATTGTTATAAGCGAATATCGAAAAGCTTTAAATAAACTTAAAAGCCATAAAAAATACGAAAGCGAAGAAATAAACCTTGTATTTAATCGAGGCTTTACTCCAGGCCAGTTTAAAAAAAATTCTTCTAAAAGCATACAGCCCGGCCATACCGGTCTTGAAATCGGAAAAGTAATTAAAACAAACAATAATAAAATTGCAGTAAAACTTAAAGATAATATTAAAACAATACCTCAAAAAGGGGATGGAATATTAATCTTAAATAAAAATAACAAATATGGCTTTGAAGTATCTCAAAAACCACTAATAACAACATTAAACCATTTAGATAAAAACAAAATAAAACCTATAAAAAACATTAACAGGAATAATCGTGTTTTAATTTTAAAACAAGTAAAATATAATAAAAAAGCAGATTTTAATCTTAAAAATGCAGCTGTTTATCTAAATAAAAGAAACGAATTAACAAGAAAAACAAAAACCATTGAAAATGAATATGAAAGCTATATAAAAACTCCCCTTAACCTAACATTCAATATTAAAAACAATTATCCTATACTTAAAGGCAGTCTGAATATAAGAAATAGTCAAATTACAGAAACCGTTTCTGGAGAAGTACCATTCCAGACACCTATAAAAAGACCTGTTACTTCAGATACTATTAAAAAACAGCTATCCAAATTAGATAACTACCCTTTTAAACTTAACAAAATCGACATCAATTATAAAAATGATAAATTTTTACCTATAAGTGAAATAAATAAACTTAGACGAAACTTGATTAAAAAACTGGAATCAGGCATTGATAAATTTTATGAAAATAAAAAAGAAAACATTAATTACAATCACAGAAAGCCAAAAACAATCAGCGAAAATTGTAGTTTAAGCTATTATACAAATGATTTGGAACACCTGAAAAAAGTTAAAAATGTAAAAAGAGTCTATTTGGAAGTACCTCCTAAAAAGAACTTAATATACTCTTATGAATCTGAATCATTAAATATTAACTATATTGTAACATTTATTTCAAAAGCCGTTGAAATTGCTCAAAATAAAGAATATGAATTGGTTTGGAAATGGCCGGATATTGCACATGAAAAATTGATCAAAGGCCTGAATAAAGTCAAAGGGATTTTAAATAAAAAAGGAATATCCTTACCAATAATGAGTCCTAATTTTAACAGCGAATATGGACCGTATTCTTTAAACATAACTAATAGTGAAACTATTGAAAGTTTAAATAATTATAAAATTGTTACATTATCAGTTGAACTTAGAAAAAAAGATTATGAGAATATTATAAAACATGCTGAAGATAATTCAAAAATAGAGCTATTGGTTCACGGAAATATTGAATTGATGAAAACAAGAAATAGATTAATAAGAAAAAATGATTTAAAATCAGTTAATCCAAATAATATTGCAGAAACCGCATTGATTGATAATAAAAATAACAAGTATCTAATTAAAGAAAACCTATCCAATGAAGAACTGATAATATTAAATAGCCAGGAACTTTGTCTACTTGAAGAAATTCCCTATTTAAAATCACTCAATTACATTAATTTCGCAATTGATGGGCGATGGAAGGATTTAGATTACCTAAAAATTATTGATGTTTATAATGAAGTTATTCAATATAATAAAATTAATTATAAGGAATTAAAAGAAATTTTAAAAAATAAAACAAAAGGTAATTATTAGAAATATTATTTTTCATTTGCTCTCTTACACCTTCAATATAAAAACGATTATATAAAATAATAAACAAGGGATGGGATTACACATGTTATTGAAAAACATAAATGGAATCGGAGATAAAATGTCTGATAAAATAGTACAAAATATAGGGAGCGAAAAAGACCTTTTGAAAGTTGTTCAGGAAGAAGATATAGAACAGCTTGCAAAGATTGATGGAATAAGCTTAAAAAAAGCCGCAAACATTATAAAACAATTGAAAAATAATCCTGAAACAGAGTTTATTAAAAGTGATAGGGCTATGGAATTATATGAGGATATATTGAATAAAATATTAACTTATTCCAATACAAATTATGCGAAAAATAAAGTCTTATTATTATCACCTTCAAAAGACAAAAAAAGAATAAAGAAACAGTTAGAATTTTCAATGAATGCAAAAGAAAACATTTCTAAACTGCCTATAGACAAATTAAGCAAACTGATGAAAAATTTAAAAGAAATTGAAGAACCAAAACCTATTTATGATGCAGGTAAAGTAATACTTGTAGAAAATGATGAAGATAATTCATATCTTACAGATTTAGGTTTAAATCAATATTATCCTATTTTAACCGCTAATGAAACAACAATGATAACAGGAGAGCTTTTAAATTATGATTTGATATTCTATATTTACAGCGAAGGTTTTCTTGATATTGATGGAGTCCCAAATCTTGTTATGATAAGCATTAATGACGAAGATTATGAGATGGTTCCAGAAAAAATTATAAACTTTTTTACAGCTAATGAAGAGCTATTTAAAAGAGTCTATGAAATTCAAAAAATAAGAAATAACGAAACTATTCTTGGAGAAATATTTCCTTTACTTGATGAAGTGAAAATTATTGATAAAAGTGAAGTAGATATTGAAAAAATTGTAAATTCACTTAAAAAAGATATGGATGATGAATTGGAAAATGCCATTAAAAAAATTGATCTTGAAGGAAATGAAATACTAAACCTATTAAACAATAATTTTCCTCTAAAAATAGAAAAAATATTTGATGATATTATAAGTAAAAGAAAAGCTATTATAAAAGAAGAAACAGGATTTGACTTTGACCCATTTATAAAAAAATATCCTATTGAAATCGACAATACTGAAATTGAAAGAATAAAACTAGAACAATCATCCAAAAAAGAAAACAATGCTTTTGATATAAAACAAAATGCAGCTATTCAACTAAATGCATTAAAAGAAAAAGCAATTAAAGAAATTGATGAAACTATAAAATTTGACTATGAATTCACATTAGGAAGATTTGCATGCGAATATCAGCTAACAGAACCAAAATTCACAAAAAACATGAAATTAGAAGGTGCACTCCATTTAGCATTATCAGATAAAAAAGGAAATCCGGATATACAGAAAGTTAATTACAGCTTAACCGAAAATGAAAACATAGCATTATTAACCGGAGCTAATAGCGGAGGAAAAACCACACTGCTTGAAACATTAACACAAATCCAAATAATGGCACAAATAGGATTGCCAGTAAGTGCAGATTATGCAGAAGTTAAATTATTAGATGAAATATACCACTTCTCTAAAAAACGATCATTGGATGCAGGAGCATTTGAATCATTTTTAAATGTATTTATACCAATAGTTACAACAAATACTGAAAAATTAGTATTGTTAGATGAATTGGAAGGAATAACTGAACTTGAAGCAGCAGTTAAAATAATTTCTACATTTATAGATATGATTAAAGAATCAAATTCATATGGTGTAATAGTAACACACATGGCTCAAGAACTTATGAATTATACTAATATCCGTGTAGATGGAATAGAAGCTAAAGGACTTGATGAAAACAATAATCTGATAGTAGACAGAACACCAAAAATGAATTTTCTCGCAAGCAGTACACCGGAACTAATCTTAAAAAGAATATACGAAAAATCTGACGATGATTTAAAAAAGGTATACGCAAGAATTTTAGAAAAATTTTAAATAGTTCCTATTACAATTTTTCTTTATGAATATAAAACCCAGTACTCAAAATGAATATTTAAAAAGGATAAACCAAATATATAAAATCCTTAAAAAAAATGATTTTGGATATGTAATTGAACAAAACACATTTTTAAAAAGATTCCCATTTATGAGAAATCGAAAGATAGAAAAAACAAGACCCTTCGATGAAACAATCCCTGTAAGAGTTAGAAAAGTACTAGAGGAACTAGGCCCAGCATATATTAAATTAGGTCAAATGTTAAGTACAAGACCTGATTTAGTAGGTTTGGATATGGCAAAAGAGTTGCAAAAATTAAGAGATAATACTCCTGCCACCCCTTTTAATAAAATAAAAGAAGTAATAGAAGAAGAACTGGGAAGACCAATAAATGAAGTATATAAAAATTTTGATGAAACACCAATAGGATCTGCTTCAATAGGACAGGTATATAAAGCTACATTAATTAAAAATAATGAAGCAGTTGCTATTAAAGTCCAGAAACCAGATATAAGAAAAATAATTGAATCTGATGTAAAAATTATGGAATTCCTAGCAAACAACATGGATAAATATGTGGAAAGAACAAGATCAATAAATCTCCCCGCCCTCATATATGAATTTAAACGTTCAATAATGAAAGAAATAAATTATAAAGAAGAATTATCCAATATGGAACGTTTAGCATATAATTTTAAAAATAATCCTTATATTCATGTTCCAAAAGCCTATCCTGAATTTTGTACAGAAAAACTAATTACAATGGAGTTTATAAATGGGGTGGAAGTTGAGAAAATATTTGATAAACATGATTCAAAGTATAATAAAAAATTAATTGCTGAAAGAGGAGCAAAATCCTACTTAAAACAAATATTTATTGATGGATTTTTCCACGCAGACCCCCATCCATCAAATATAATGATTATGGAGAATAATAAAATCTGTTATATTGATGAAGGAATGATGGGAATATTGGATGATAATTTTAAAGCAAACCTAGCAGAGTTAATAATAATTTTAATAAGTGGAAATGCAGAACATCTTCTAAACCAATTAAACTATATGGGCATTATAACTAAACAACAGAAAAATAATTCCAAATTAAAAGATGATATTAATGATTTAATGAATAAATATTATGTTGCAAATATAAAAAGTATGGAAGGAGGAATAAAGGATCTCCTCACTGCAATGATAAAAAATAATATAAAACTTCCAAGAGAATTTGTAATGCTTGGAAGAGGAATAACATTAATAGAAGAATCAGGTCAAAAACTAGATCCTGAGTTTAATATAATCGGACAACTTAAAAAATTTAGTAAAAGAATAATTTTCCATAAATATAATCCGAAAAAAATGATTGAAAATGGAGAAAATTATATACTTGAAATAGAACATCTTGCTAAAGATCTCCCAATAAAAATTGATGACTTATTTTATAAAATTGAAAATGGAGAGCTAGTTATAGGTCTAAAACATTTAGAAATAGAAAAAATAACACGGCACTTATCTATTTCCATTATATTAGCAGCATTATTAATCGGATCATCTTTAACTATTGTATCAAATGCCGGACCAAAATTGTTTGATATGTCAATCTTTGGATTGATAGGTTATATATTCAGTGCAATACTAGCAGGATATCTATTAATTAGATATGTGCAAAAGTCCAAATAATAGATTTTGTGCAATATGTGTGAAATTATTCCATGCAGTCATCTACAATGATTTATGATAAAATGTGTGCTGCAATCCCCTTCTAATTAAACTTTTTCATTAACACATATATTACTACCATGATAGTAATTATGCTCATTGATGATTTGTTTACTTCTTTTGAGCCTATTGAGTTTTTAAAACTTTTTTAAGATTTTTTGGACTTGTTTTGAAAAATTTAAAAATTAGTTTGGGAATAAATAGTTATAAATTTTATTTATTCCAGAAAAAAATCCATTATATTCTTTATTATGTATGTTACCCATTATATCTTCGATACGGTCATCTAACTCTTTAATATAAGTTTTATTGTTGTAATCATGGGTTGTGAAATAATGAACTTCAATACTATAATTTGTATCCTCTTTTGGGAAAACATAGTTCACTCCAATATGATCCCACTGATAATCAGTATCTCTTGAAGGATTTGAATAATATTGTTTAGAAACATTAACACCACCTAAATTAACATTTTCTTTTTTCAATACTTTAAAACCTCCAGATTCCATAGAAGCAAATTTGGCATTTGAAACACTGGTTATACTTGATTCCGGCCAATCATCCCATACATCAATAATAATATAGTTATTTGTAATTCCATTATCTGTTTTTGCTTGAGCACTAAGATTTACTTCATCTGTTGTGTTCCAAGCTTCTGGAACTACAATATTTGAATGTCCAAATTCAATTGTTTTGTCTGTATGAAAACTTAAAAAATTATTTATGGCACTCATATTAGCCAAAAAAAATATTATTATAATTGCAATAACAATGCTCATAAAAATATCTCTTTTTTGCATATTATTCCTCTATTCCTTTATGTTGGGTTTTATCCCATTTTCTTTCTTTTCTAATAATCATTTTAAACATTGTTTCAAAAAATAAGGGTATTAAATGGAAACAATAAATCCAATAAAAGATAATGTCTTTTATAAATTTTAAAGGACCTACTTTTTCACGCAAAAGGGCAATGGAAATTCCCGGAAGAAATGCTATTGTCGAGATTATTCCCACAATAAACGGAGCATCCATTCTAATTATAGTTACTCCATGAAATATAAACCATGAAATTGCATTTATTATACTAACAACAAATCCGAAGAATAAAAATAAGTTAAAAGCATAAAATGAGATATGTTCAATAATTCCATATTTTTTTATAAGTGGCAGTGGGGATTTTAAAATTTTTGGCAGGTATATGAATATGGTTTCAAAGTTACCGATAGCCCACCTTGTTCTTTGTCTAAAGAAAGATTTCCAATCAGTTACAGCTTCCTGATAAACTGCAGTTTCTTTACAATAACGTATTTGACCACCGTTAAGCAACAGTTTAACAGATAAATTTAAATCTTCAGTTACTGCAAAACCGTCCCATTTCCCGATGTCAATAATTGCCTGTTTTTTAACAAATTGCCCATTACCACCTAAAAATCCGCTTTTTCCTAAATTATCCTTAGCTATTAATGTGTTTCCAAAACTTTCAAATTCTACATGCTGCATATTTGCAAGGAAGTTTTCATCTTTATTATACATTTTAACTCTAGTTTGAACGCCTTCAACTTTGGGATTATTTAAATAAGGTATAACAATATTTAAGAAATCTGATTTTACTTGGGTATCTGCATCGAAAACACCAATTATTTCTCCCTTTGATAAACTTATTGCATCATTTAATACAAAACCTTTCCCTTTTCCGGATTTCGGAGGTTTTCTTGTAACAATTCTCAATATAGGATATCTTTTTTTTAATTGGGATAATTTTTCACCAGTACTGTCTGTTGAACCGTCATTTACAACAATAATCTCGAAATTAGGTTTTCCATTTAAAGTATAATCTATTTGGCTAATGCTGTTTACGGTTTGGGTAATGGTGTGCTCTTCATTATGTGCAGGAATAATAATGCTAACAAAAGGGGGTTCTTCATAAGGAATAGGATCTTCTTGTTTTTTCATACTGGCTGCTGCTAATAAAAGCATAGTCAATGTTGGAATAAGAAGAAGCCATTGAAGCCATGTTACATTTCTAGCCAGAACCCCTGAAAGTATCAATACACTGCAAGTCACTAAAAGAAATATTGAATCTGATTTTTCAATTAAAAGCTCTTCATTTTTTTCTTTAATTTTATCTTTATTGTTTATTGCTTTTAGTGTATTGATATTATGTTTTTTTACAGATACATCAATCATTCTTTCTAATTCTTCTATTTCAACAGGTTTTATTAAATACCCAAAAAGATTTCCTGAAATAAGTTCTTCAATTGTATTATCGGTTATCTCGTCTATTATGGCTATGTGAGGTATGTTTATTTTTTCAATTGAAGAAGTTATTTCACTGTAACTTGAATTATTGATTTTTGTATCTAAAAGAAGTATGTTAGGAATGTCTTTTTTTATATTTTTTATAAGTTTTTTTCCGTCACTTTCAAACCCAATTATTTTATATTTTTCAATGTTCAATGATTCTTTTATGGTGGATATAAGTTTGTCATCATTACTTCCAATATAAACGCGAGTTATATAGTTTTTTGATGTTGCGATTTGTTTTATATTGTTTTTTACTTCCGAATTCATGTTAATCCTATTTATTCTGTAAATCCGTATGATTCATTTATTTTTTTCGATTCCACCTTTGATTTAGCTATTGCTATTTTTAAAGTTTTGTCTAATTTATTAATTTCATATGGTTTTGAAACAAAGCCGTAAGATCCTTTTATATTTGATTTGTTAAAAGTTTCAGTATCATTGTTTGCAGTTAAGTATACAACTGCAATTCCTAATTCTGATATGACTTCACTAGCTTCAATACCACTTATATTGCCTTTTAATTTAATATCCATTAAAACAACATCAGGCAAGTGTTCTGCAGCCATGTCAATTGCATCCTGACCGTTATCTACGACGCCGATTATTTCATAACCCAAATCGTTTAATCCATATTGTAAATCTAATGCAATAATTGATTCATCTTCTACAATTAATATTTTTTCTTCCATATTAAGTCCCCCTTTTTACGTATATCCCACATATTCTTGGTTTATTGGAAATTTTATTTTAAATTGAGTTCCATTATTTACAGTTAATTCTAAAGTTCCATTAATCTGGCTAACTAATGATTTAATAATCATTGACCCTAAACTTTCTGCATTAACATCTTTTATCCCGACACCATTATCTTTAAATACCAATTCACAGGTTTCATCATCAATTAATTCCATATTTTTACATATTTGTTTATCACTTATATTATCATTAAATGCATGTTTAACTGCATTAGTTGTTAATTCGTTTATTATTAATAAGAGCGGCGTAACAAGAGAAATAGGCATCCATAATTCTGGGTCAATGCATGTTGTAAAAGTTATATCGTTATGTATATTCAATAAATTATTTAATGTATTATCTTGTTGTGTAATGGCTTCATTTACATTTAAATTTTCAAAATCTAAACTTTCACAAGTTTGTGAATGTAAGACTGATAATGAGTTTAGTCTACTTTGCATATGTTCAATGATTAAATCAGGTTTTTTTGAATATTCTCTTTTTTCCAAATTTATAAAACTATTTAATATTTGTAAGTTATTTTTTATTCTATGATGAACTTCTTTAATTATTGTTTTTTGTTTTTCTATAATTTGCATATTTTTTCTTTTTTCAATATCCTGAGTAATATCAATTAAAAATCCAATAGTATGGCGTTTATTGTTCACATAAAAGTTTTCAAGTATTAATTCGCAGGTTGTTGGTTTTTTTGAAGTTTTGTTTTTATAAAAAGTAAAAGTTTCATCAATTCTATTTAATTCTCCTAATTTCATTTTTTTTAGTTTTTCAACTACTTTTTTCTCCCCAATATGGTTATAAATATTATGATTATGAATATAATCTTGTTTTTTTACTCCAATAATATTATAAAAGCCATCAGTAAATGAATAAGTCATGGGATCAAACGGCTCTATTAATAGTGCAAGTTTTTGAGTATGTGTAAATCCATTTAAAATATACTCAATTGGATTAATAATGTTTGAATCTAATTCTGAACTTATATCTTTAAAAAAACCATAAATTCCCACATATTCATCATTAACATATTCTGGATATAAAGTACATTCTAAAGTTTTTATTTTCCCATTTTCAGTTTCAATCCTAAATTTTTCTTTTGTTTCCAATTTTTTTGAAAGATTTTTATGTATGATATTTTTAATTTTTTCTTTATCTTCTTTAAGTGCCCGATCAAAGATTATATTATAATATTTGTCAGAAGGCCTTTGATGTCTGTTTAAAATATTGTATATTCCATTTGACCAGGTATATTTATAATTTGTTTTATAGTAACTGCCTGTTTGTGACATATATTCAACTAAATTTAATTTATCATTTTGATTATTAATTGGAGAAGTTTTGCTGGCTTTAGTTTCATAATTGTTAATAATGTATATTTTTCCTTTTTTTTCCATTATTATCACAGTTACAATTAAACTTAGTGAATTTTCTTCAAAATAAAGTAGTCTTAATTTTTCAACTTTGCTTTTTTTATTTATAACTTTTTTAACATGTTCATGGAATAGATCATGATAAAAGGGAAGGCATTCACTAAAACGTCTTCCAAGGATATCTGTAGAAGTTATATCCAATCTTTGTAGAAGTGTTTTTCCAAGTCGTGTGACTATTAAATCTTCTCCATTATCAATAGGAGTGAATTGATTAATGTCAGATGGAATTTGATTTAAAATAGAATCAAAATCAGTAGGTTCAACATCTGTCACTTTTGGAGAATCATAAAATATTATATCTTCATTTAAATCATATATTTTTACTTCTTCAACTTTTTCTATTGGAAAGTATTTTTTTTCAATATTCATTTTTTGAAACCTTAAGTATGTATTTTGTTGTGAATTATTATTTGAATAATACAGGTATTCTTCTTTAATTGAGAATATTAATTTAAATTTACTTCCGTTTTCAGGAGTTTTAATCTTGAGAGTTCCATTTATCTGTTTTGTTAAAAATTGAATAATATTTAATCCTAAATGCTCTTCTTTATTCTCAATTTAATTCCCTTACCGTTATCTGAGTATAAAGTTCACAAGTTTTATTATTAATGTTCGATAACTAATTCTGTTTATCTTGATAAACTTTTTTCTATATTAATAAAACTATTCAATATTTGGAAAATGTTTTTTATTTTATGGTAAACTTGATTGATAGTTATGTGATAGGTATGGGCTAGTAATCATTTATCTTTTTACATATTTAAATTTTACTTTTTTAGCACTGTCAAATATGGTGATTTTGTGTTTTTTCGTTTTTAATGTTCCAATACTTTAATTTCGGTCAAAATATTTTTATTATTCACGTACTGTTTTGTAATTCTTTTTTATGTGTTTTGGAAAGTTTTACGTAAATACCCTTTAATTTGTACTATTTATTAATTGTTTGGTGTGAAATCTGCAGAATTGGTGATTGATTTTTAATCTGTCTATTGCTTGTCCATATTCCTTTTTAAATCAATTACTATGTATTTTTTATTTTGATTGGCTAGTGATTTAGCTAAAAAGTCCTGTATTATATATAAATTCTCTGATTCGGCCAATTGATGGAAACGAATGTATTTAATTTAATAGTCGAATAAATCCAAAAGATAATGCCATTTACAGTTTTTCTTAACCCCCAGTGCATAAAACATAATATCCTGATAAAAACCAATCTCATGCTTAATTTCATATTTAAAGTTTAATAAAATGTTTTCAATACTTTGGATAGGAAATATTCACATGATGATGCTTTTTCAAGGCATATCCTATTTTATGAATACGAACCATGAACATGATATAAAATCTTCAATAATTTAATTACTGGAAAGGCAATGCTGGAATCTGGATTGACAATGCTGAATAAGCCATTATAGAATATTTTACCACAAATTTCCTGTCAAAAATCACAGATCATTAATCACCAAAGTTTTTGACAGTACCATATTGAGTTAAAAAAAATGCTGATATTAATATTATTAGAGTTAATAATTGGATAATCATATTATCACGGAAAACAGAAAGTAACCCATAGATTATGGATATTATATAATTGTAAGAATAATCAATATAATTGATGATATAATAAGATAATATGATGTAGGGCAGAGTTAAGTAAAATAAAAGAAATATTAGAATGATAAAAATGAAAGAATAAGCATTTTCAAAAAGTTATAAACTCCTAAAAAAGCAAACGAAGTTACTAAAATAAAACATCTAAATACCATTTACAGTAGAATATGAAGAGCATAATATTACAATGAAACGAATTATGTCTCAGAATTACAGCTTAAATGTTACATTCAAAGGCCACTCCAATAGTGAAGTAGGAGATTGAAAGCAAAACAACTAATTCATAAACAAAAAAGCAGAGGTAATTTTTAAAAAGTAAAACAGGATTCAATCGTGTTGAATTAAAATAAACAAATATAAAGGTTAATTTAATAAGTTTCGCCCGTATACTAACTCTCTTGAATCACTGGTAGATTA
>CAYPJH010000362.1:0-5708 GCA_964411035.1 uncultured Methanobrevibacter sp.
AAGAGAAGGTCAGGACTACCCATCACATGGTGGACGTTTTACAGGTGAACCAGCATATTTCAAGCATGTTTTAAATGCGGCAAAAGGATTACTTGAAAAAACAGGTACTACTGCAGAAGATTATGATTATGCATGTTTCCATCAGCCTAATGGTAAATTCTATTTAAGAGCAGGTAAAAAATTAGGATTCAGTTCAGACCAAATCAACCAAGGTCTTTTAACTCCTAATATAGGAAACACTTACTCAGGAGCTGTTCCATTAGCATTATCTAATATTTTAGATATTGCAAAACCTGGAGATAAAATATTTGTTGTATCTTACGGTTCCGGTGCAGGTAGTGATAGTTTCACATTAACAGTAAACGATGAAATAGATAAAAAAAGAAATTTAGCTCCTACAACTGAAGAAATAATCAGCAATAAAAATTATGTTGATTATTCAGTTTATGCTAAATTTAAAGGTAAAATTAAAATGTAAGGTGTAATTATGAGAGATGTAGCAATTGTAGGGGTTTCCCAAACAAAATTTGGAGAATTATGGGATTCCTCATTTAGAGACTTAATATCTGAAGCAGGTTTGAAAGCTATTATTGATGCAGATATGGATGGAGAAGATATTGAATCACTGTATGTTGGAAACATGTCTTCCGGTTTATTTGTTGATCAGGAACATATTGCACCTTTAATTGCAGACCATGTGGGACTTAATCCAATTCCTGCAACACGTGTAGAAGCAGCTTGTGCATCTGGAGGATTAGCTTTAAGACAGGGAATCATGGCAGTTGCATCAGGATTTCATGATGTTGTAATCTCTGCAGGAGTAGAAAAAATGACAGATGTTGTTGATGCAACACCAGCTATTGCAACAGCATCAGATCAGGAATGGGAAGCACATCAAGGAGCAACATTCCCATCACTTTATGCAATGATTGCTAAAAGACACATGTATGAATATGGAACTACCCGTGAACAGCTAGCACAATTTTCAGTAGTTAACCATAAAAATGCTAAACATAACCCTAATGCACAATTTCCATTTGAAACAACTGTAGATAAAGTAATTAACTCTACAATGGTTGCAGATCCATTAACATTACTTGACTGTTCCCCGGTTTCAGATGGTGCTGCAGCAGTTGTTTTGGTTCCTGCTGAAGATGCTAAAAAATATACAGACACTCCAATATATGTAAAAGCTTCAGCACAGGCTTCAGGAACAATGGCATTACATGACAGGGCAGATATTACAACTATAGAATCAACAAAAGTGGCTTCAAGAAAAGCTTATGATATGGCAGGAGTAACAGTTAAAGATATTGATTTAACAGAAGTTCATGATTGTTTCTCAATTAACGGATTGCTTGCTGTAGAAGATTTAGGTTTTGCTGAGAAAGGAAAAGGTGGAATAGCTATTGAAGAAGGTCAAACAGAAATCGATGGTGATCACCCAATAAATACTTCCGGTGGACTTAAAGCTCGTGGACATCCTCTTGGTGCAACAGGTATTGCTCAAGCAGCTGAAGTTGTATGGCAGCTTAGAGGAGAAGCAGGTAAACGTCAAGTAGATGGTGCTGAAATCGGTATGACCCATAATATTGGTGGTACTGGTGGTACAGCAGCAGTTCATATTTTTGGAAGAGATTTAAATTAAACCTTCCCTATCTCTTTTTTTATTTATTTTCACTTGTTTTTAACTGGTTTTACTTTCTATAATTTTATTGAAAATTTTTTCTCAATATCAGCAATATATAAATATGCCTTAACCCTATATTAATATAAATTCATATTAGGGAGAATTCTAATGATTGCTATTATAATTATTGTTTTAATTATCGTTTTAATAGTTGTAGCATTTGTATGGATGTATAATGGTCTTGTAGATGCTAGAAATAGAGTAAAAAATGCGTGGGCTCAAATTGATGTTCAGTTAAACAGACGTGCAGATTTGATTCCAAACTTGCTTGAAACTGTAAAAGGTTATGCTGCTCATGAAAAATCATTATTTGAACAGGTAACTCAAGCAAGATCAAGTCTTATGAATGCAAATACTGTAGCTGAGAAAAGTGATGCTAATAATACTTTAACACAATCTTTAAAATCTTTATTTGCAGTTGCTGAAAATTATCCGGATTTGAAGGCTAATGAAAATTTTTTATCACTGCAAAATCAGCTAGCTGAAAGTGAAGACAAAATATCATATTCCAGACAGTTCTACAATGATGCTGTTTTAATGTATAATAATAAATGTCAAAAGTTTCCATCAAACTTAATTGCTAATTTATTCGGCTTTAAAGAAGAAGAGTTTTTCAGAGCAGCTGAAGGAGCTAGTGAAGTGCCAAAAGTTAGCTTTTAGATGTTATTAATGTATTTTAGAGTAGTTTTAAACTCTAAATACATTTTTTTTTAGTTTTGTGTTGGTAAAATTAGTTTGAGAATAATAATTTATCAATAATTTCCATATCTAAATTTTCTTCTACTATTTCTGCTATTCTATTTAGTGAATAATCTTTTTTTGTTAAATATGGGTCTTCGCCATATTTTTTTTCTAATCCTTTTTTGTCTCTTAGATAATTTAGGAATTCTCTTCTGAAATTATAGTTATGAAATACTCCATGTAAGTATGTACCAAATACATTGTTTGAGCATGCACCATCATAAAGACCTGAAGAATTATTTCCATTTCCTTTGCTGACTTCAAACAATGGTGTGACCAAGTAACTACTATTAAGTTCTGTAGTTCCTTCATGTATCTCATATCCTTTAACTTTCTCACCTTGAATGTTATTAAATATTTCCCGACTAATTCCAGTTAATTGGTCTTCATTAGGAACCCTAAATTCGCTTTGAGTTACAATTTTTTCACGTTTTTCAAATTTTGATGTAATGTCTAAAAGTTCCAGGCCTTTTATTGTTCCAACTGAGGATTCCTTTTTATCATCATCAAAAATATAGTTTCCAAGTATTTGCATTCCACCGCAAATTCCAACAATTGGAATATCCTTTGATTTTTCAATGATTTTATCTGCAAGTCCTGATTCTTTCAATGCTTTTAAATCATCAGTGGAATTACGAGTTCCGGGAATTATTATTGCATCAACATCACCAATATCATCATTAATTCCGATCATTTTAACTCCAACATCCTCTTCATATTCAAAGGGGTCAATATCAGTAAAGTTAGCAATTTTCGGAAGTCTAATGACTCCAATTATAATGTCCTTGTTTTCATCAAAGATATGGGTGGTTAAGCTTGCTGAGTCTTCTTCAGGTAATTTAAGACTTTCATCATATGGCAGGACTCCCAATATTGGTTCGCCAGTTATTTCTTCTATTCTATCCAGGCCAGGTTTTAAAATATCAAGATTTCCTCTGAATTTATTAATGACTGTTGCCTTAAGTTTGGATCTGTCATAATCATCAAGAAGTGCATATGTTCCGGCAATAGCTGCAAATACTCCTCCCATTTCAATATCTGCAATTAGAATAACATTGGCATCAGCCAGATGTGCTATTTCCATGTTAGCTATGTCTTCTTTACGCATATTGATTTCAGCCGGTGAACCTGCACCTTCAATGATTATAACATCATATTCTTCAGATAATTTGTCAAAACTGTCTTTTATTGCATTCAATGCTTCATCATGGTATTCATGCTGGTATTTGTAGAAATCCATATCTCCTATTGATTTTCCCTGAATAATTACATTTGATGTAAAGTCTCCTTTAGGTTTTAGCAGAATCGGATTCATATGTATGCTCGGCTCAATTTTTGCAGCTTCTGCCTGTAACATTTGAGCTATTCCTATTTCTCCATTTTCTTTTGTTGTGTAAGAATTTAAGGACATATTCTGTGATTTAAAAGGAGCTACTTTATATCCTCTATTTTTGTAAATTCTACAAAGTGCTGCTACAAGAACACTTTTACCTGCATTTGATGAAGTTCCCTGAACCATTATACAATTTGCCATTTTACCATACCTTTAGTATTTTTAAATTATATTTTATTTTAAATACTATTTATGTTTATTTTAGTATTTTTACTATAAAATTAAGAAGATGTTATAAAAAAGTATTACTTTTCCTTTGAAAATAGGGGTAAAAGTATTACTAAAAAACGGTTTATAGAAACTTTTATAAGATAATAATGCCATATAATCCTTTATATCTTAAATAATTTATTCAGTATTACTTTTTGGCTAAAAAATACCATAAAAGTAATACTTTTACAATATAAGATATATTTAATTTAGAAAAATTTAGAGTAATAAGGTTTGTTTAAAATGTATTATTCAATAAAAAAATTAGAAAAAGATGATGAAATTATTGAAAAGGTTAAATTTTTTCTATTTAAGTTAATTAAAGAAGAATATGGTCTTGACTATGTTCCGAAATATCATTATGATATTATTAATTTAAAAGAATTTTATCTTGAACCTGAAAATAATGAATTCTTTTTTGCAGTTAATCCTGAAAATAATGAAATCATAGGAACTATTGGAGTTCGGGGATATGATAAAAATTTCAATAAGTTTCAGGGATTATATAATAAAAATAATACAGCTAGTTTTTGGAGAGTCTTTGTAAATAAAGAATATAGGAGAAATCATATAGCTTCAAGATTAGTAAAGCAAGCCGAAGAATTTGCTTCAACAAAAAATTATAGGGAAATTTATTTGCATACTCAAAAAAGTGTAATTGAAGGATACAAATTTTGGAAATCATTAAATTACAATGTTACTTTTGTTGAAAATGAGGATACTATCCATATGGAAAAGAAATTAATTGATAATCATATCTAAAGGATAATTTTTCTAAATTTAAAATAAATTTGGTGTAAAAATGAAAATAAATAAGAAATATTTGATTGCTGCAGTTATAGTAATCATTATTGCAATAATTGGATGCCTAATATTATTTGGCAATAATACCAATACAAATCCACATACTATTACTGTTACTGCTCCAAATCATCTTGAAGAACCTACAGCAGGTTTTAATCCATTAACAGGGTGGGGTTGTGGACACACTAACTTTAATCCATTAATACAATCTACATTATTCACTACAGACAAAAATGGAAACTTTACAGGGGATTTGGCAACAGGTTATGAAGTAAGTGGTGATGGAAAAACTTGGACAGTAAATATTAGGGACGATGCTAAATTTTCAAACAATAAATCTGTAAAAGCTAGTGATGTAGCATTCACATTTAATGAAGCAGCAAGAAGTAAAATTACTGCTTTAGATATGACAAATTTAAATAATGCAACAGCTGTAAATGACACAACTGTTATATTTTCACTTAATGAACCTCAATCAACTTTCATGTATAAATTAAGATATGTAGGTATTGTTCCTGAAGAAGGATATGATAATGAAACTTATGGAGAAAATCCAATAGGATCTGGACCATACATGTTAAAACAATGGGATAAAGGTCAACAAGCAATATTTGTAGAAAATCCAAACTACTATGGTGAAAAACCTTATTTTACTCAAGTAAACATGTTATTCCCTGATGAAAGCAACTGTGTTCAACTTGCAAAATCAGGTCAGGCAGACTTTGTTTATATCCCAATCAGTCAATTAAATGACAGTATAGATGGATATGATAAAATTGACATTTCTGCAGGAAGAGCACAGGGTTTAGCATTCCCATGGTTTAATGAAAGTGGTGAAATTAACGGTGTACAGGTAGGTAACAATGTAAC
>CAYPJH010000363.1:0-4981 GCA_964411035.1 uncultured Methanobrevibacter sp.
CCCCCTGAATACTTTGGAATATAGCTCTTGAGTTAACTCCATCACAATAAGCAGTAGGATAAGACTGTAATGTTCTTACTGGACTTGTTAATATGTAATTATTTAAATATGTTGCATTATCAGCTAATTTAACACCAGTTCTTGGACGTACTTCCACCTGTTCTGCCCAATTATGGATCATAGTGAAAGTAATTTTAGATCCTGGCTTTAAATACATTTCAGAAACACCTACATGCATTGCAGATGAAACATCCTCACCTGTAGCACAGCCAGTGATTAAATGAAGTTCTGAGTTCTCTTCAGCAATAATTATATTATGGGCTGTCTGCATTATGTCTTCATCACTTATGAACATACATGCCTGAACTGGAAATACTTCTTTTTTGCCAGGTAAAGATCTTATAAAGTATCCGCTTTTAGCACCATCTTTTTCTTCACGTAAAGCAGTTTTAGCAGTATATTTATCAGCATCAGGTTTGACAACCTGCCACATATAATCTTTTAACCAATGATACTTGTCCAATGCTGCTCCAATATTCATAATCTCAACAGAGTTGGAAATTGAGTTATTGGTAAATATATTACTTTGATCCATCTGAACAAAAGAACCTGCTCTTCCAGTTTCTTTAGAATCCACACCAACTTTTAAAAGAACATCTTTAGTTTTTTTAGACAAGTCATCCAAATCATCTATAAGATCAAGAGCATTTACATCTTCATCTGTAAAGTTTTCAATTGTAATATCTTCTCCTAAAGGAGCTTTCTTATCTTTAGCCTTTTCAGCATTATGAAGAACATCTCGCACACTCAACACATCCTTTAAAACCGTTTTCTCTTATATCATCAATAATCTCTTGTGGATTACCGGAACAAGCAATTTCACCATCCATCAACACATGAGCTTTATCAGCTGTTACAAAGTTTAAAATATAACCTAAATGAGTGATTAATAAACCACTTCTTTTTCTTTGATCATGTTTTAAGTCTTTATCAAGCAAAGTTCCTATTTCGCTTGCAAGAAGCTCAACATTTTCAATATCTACTCCAGAATCAGGTTCATCAAACATTGTGAAATCAGGCATTTGTGCTAAAAGCTGTAAAATTTCAGATCTTTTAACTTCTCCACCTGAAAATCCAAAGTTAACATCCCTATCTAAAAATTCATCGCTAAATTTTAATTGTCTAGCTAATTTCATCATTCTTGGATTTAAAGGTTCACTAATATCCTGATTGGATTCAATTTTAATTAAATCCCTAACAGAAACTCCCCTTATTGTAGGCGGTGTTTGAAAACTAACTCCCATACCCATTTGAACACGTTCTGTTGTAGATAGATTAGTAATATCTTTACCTTTAAATAAAATTTTACCTTTCACAACATTATATTGTGGAAACCCAAGAATCGTTAAAAATAATGTACTTTTACCTGCACCATTAGGCCCTAAAAGAACATGAGTTTCTCCTTCAGCTATAGAAAGATTGACATCCTTTAGAACTAGCTTTCCAGCTACTTCAACAGCTAAGTTTTTAATTTCAAGCAACATATTATCACCATATAAAATAAATACTTACTTACATATAAATATAACTATTGATATAAGAAAAAAAAAGAATAAAAAAAAATTATTCAGAAACGATAATAAACTCGCCAACTTTTTCAACTTTTGCAAAAGGAACTAGTAAAATATCACCTTGTCTTTTAGCACCTTTTACATGAATATTGCGACCTGCTTCAATTTTTATTGCAATATCTACTATTTTACCTGTTTTTTCGTTAATAACTAACTCATCCAAAACTCCTAATATACGAGCATTATTTGTAGCTACCTGATAATTTTTAATTTCGCTCCATAATTTTTCTTCTCTTTTAGAAACATGTTTTTCCATAAAACCACCTAGTAATTATATAAGTATTAAAAGTATTAATTATTATATTTATATGCTTTTTTATTATATTTAACTATTTACTCAATAAATTGTTTATAAAATTTTTCAGCAACCTTAGCATCTATTAATGTATTGATATTAAAGGCCAACTCCATTTTTGAAATAGTTAAATTATATTCGCTTTGAACAATATTTTCACTTCTAAGAATATTTAAACCAGAAGGAACCAGTCCGTTAAACTCATAAGAATATTTCAAGTCCAGCTGTTTAAAAATATCTACAGGAACTAGAACGGATAATGCATCTTCATCAACATTTAAGTATGTTTCAATAGTAAAATCTATTAAATCAGCAGAAATAAATGGTAAATCTGCATTAATAAATATTAAGCTATCCTTTTTTGATTTTTTTTCAAAATACTCTAAAATATAACTTAAATCTTCTAAATAGTTAATTCCGGGAGTATCCAGTATGTGGAAATCCCCCTCTAGCTTTTCAACATATTCCCTTGTTTTTGGTGTGTTTGGACTAGTTGCAATAAATACTTTGTCAATATATTTAGAGGAATTTAAGTTATCAAGTGTGTATTTAATCAGTGGTTTGTTACATAATTTAAATAAGGGTTTCTCAATTGATAATTTAAGTCTTGTACCTCTACCTCCGGACATGACAATTGCATAAATCATACTCATCATGAAATATTAACATCTTTTATTTTGCATTTTCATTCTTTTACGCAATATACATTTTTCTCCCTGACGACCACCAATAGGATGCTTTACAGTACCCATTGAATTCATACAACGAGCCATAATAGCAGAACCTAAAGCAAGCCCATCTTCAACAAAAACAGTATCCTTAAACTTATCTTCAGAATATTCCAATATTAATTCAGGCTTACGGCCAGTAATTCCAGCCCTACCAGTAACACCTAAAACAGAACCTTCAACAATAGCATTCTCAGCAAATGCAACATCCAAAACACGATAAACAATTTTAGCACTTACATAATCCATAGTTGAAAGTAAAGTTGGCAAACCATCATCCTCATAGAACTGTTTTCCAAGTTCCATTAACTCAGGAATTCCATCACCATTGGTTCCTACATCACATCCAATTAAAACATTTCCAGCTTCCTTTGCAGCTTCAACATCAATAGGAACAGTTCCGAAACGGGTGTATCCATCAGGAACCTTTCTAATATCAATAAGTTTATGAGCTTCTTCAGCATTAGCCTTAGCCTTTTTAGTATTTGCTTTTTTAATTAACTTATCAGAGTACAAATCCAAAGCAGCCCCACCGTTTTTATCAACCTGACCGGATCCACGAGCTAAAGAATCAGAAATTACTCCTGCCAAACCTAAAAAGTTACCAACAGTACTTGCATAAGGTTCCTCATCATTAACAATCCTTCCTGCTAAAGTAGAACCAAAATCAAGACTTACACAAGGATTTCTATAATCAACATCAGTCCATTTAGCACCTAGCTTAATACCTGCAGTTACAAGTTCACCTTCCATTTCATTAGCAACAGATTCTTTTCCTTTAGGCGGAACTACACTAACAACAGCTCCATCAAACATGACATTTTCTAAAAGAGTATGTTTTCTAAGTCTTTCAGGAAGTTGTGACGGACTCATAGCAGGAGACATTTTCCTAGGAGGAATTCCAGCATCCAAACAGCCATCAGCAAGTGCAATAACAAGTTTACCTGCCTCTTCAGCAGTTGCAAAACCTGCAGTAACTCCAGTAGACCTTACAACAAAATCAAGATCTTCATCCTTATCAACATTAGCTTTTCTTAAAGACTCTAAAACTGTATCCTTAATTAATTCTGCAACAGCCTCTTTAGATAATTCAATGCCCCAAACAGTTTTTCCAAAAACTTCTTCATTTGGTTTTGGAGGCCTGATATCCCTTGTCATTTTAACAGTTTTATTAAGTAAATAACATTCACTTGTATTTAAATTCGTAGCAGTTACAATAGATTTGGTAGTAGTATTACCAAGTTCAACAGATGCAGTTACATAAAAAGTATCAGGCTTTTTAACAACACCTGGACTTGCAGGACCTGCTTTTTGAGCTCTTAATGAATCCAAGTTACCTTCATGAGACTCAGCTATAATTGGCTTTGATCCCTTTTTAAAAATTTTACTTAAAAAAGACATAAAAATAAACCTCTACAATAAGTTAATTAATAATATCTTTTTGAAATAATATAAGTTTTTTTAAAAGATTTTAGAAAAAAAGTAAAAAAAAGTAGATTAGAAAAATATAATCTAATCTATAATAAGTTGTTTATTGGGTGAGATTCAACAGCTTCAGTTCCCATATCTTTAGTTGCTTCAGCAATGAACATGTCAGTTTGTGCAACAGCAGGGAAAGCGATGGTTGCATTTTCAATAGGTCCAAAGAGTACGAAGTCTCCTCCACACATAACTTGGATAATGTTTGCACCAATATCACATACAGTGAAAGCTTGTTTGTTTTCTTTTTTGTAGTCTCTTAACCAGTCCCATGCAGAAGGTACGTTGTGAATACCGGAACCAACAGGGTATCCCCATTTAGCTTTTTCTGCAAAACTGGTTCTAGCTGCGATACCTGCACCTTGTCCTAAAGGAGTTACAGCAGTATCCATTAAGAATTTGTCAATACCACAGTCAGCTGCAATGTCAAGTAAACCTTTATCTACAGCACCGTCACCATGGTCCCAAATTCCGATTTTACCGTCAATAGTAGCATTCATTGGGTTGAATCCTAAAACAATGGAAGCAGATATATCAGATTCTTTAATAGCATCTAATTCAGATTGTTCAGCAGCCATGTTGATTGAATTGTAAATAGCTCTTTCGGTTAATCCAACTTCATCAGCATAATTTGCACCAGCTACTCTAGCTTCACCAGAAGTTGAATCTATAAGGAATGGTTTATCACAAATGTCTCCTACAAATTCAATGTATTTGGTGAGAGCTTCTGGAGTTTGTCCGAAAACTTGTACAATACATGGGTTACCTGTAACATCAGTCATTTCTTCCATGTCTTTAATTAATTTTTCTGCTTTATCTTTGTCAAAATCACCAGTTAATTCATCACT
>CAYPJH010000364.1:0-1694 GCA_964411035.1 uncultured Methanobrevibacter sp.
CATGGTTATTTGCGCGATGGTAACCCCCGATGCGTCGCCGATCACCATGCTGCTTATGTTTGCGGCTTTGATTGCTTTGTACGAACTTAGCTTGCTTGTTGCGCGTATTGTGTTGGCAAAGCGCATCAAAAAGCAGAATGAAGAGCTTGCAGCCGAGGGCGACTAAGTGCGACCGATACAACGATGGAATAAGTGATGGGAGATCCTTTGCACGAGTTGGGAATTATGACGAGCGTGATGGACGCTGCCGTACAATCTGCTCATGAGGCGGGTGCGACCAAGCTGTTGGGCGTGAAGCTTTCCATCGGCGAAATGACGGAAGCTATTGAAGATGCACTCGTGTTCGCCTTTGAGGCGTTGACGGAAAACGATCCGTTCACGCAGGGTGCCGAGCTTGAGATCAACATGATTCGCCCGCGGAGTATATGTCTCGAATGCAGCGCCGAATTTGAACACGATCGCTTCGATCGGTTTTGTCCTGAGTGCGACAGCTTCGCCACAGAGCTCATTGCGGGAAGGGAATTACAGATCGACTCGATCGAGGTCGACCTTCCCGACTAAGCGCATTCGGTGAACCATACGGATCGATCGGATCAATCAGGTCCTGGCGGCTTTGGTGGGCCAAGCGGCCCTGGCGTCAACTCATCAGATGGGAGTTACCTATGCAGATAGATATGAAACAGCCTATCCTCGACAAAAACGACAATCTTGCGAAGGAATTGCGCGAGCGTTTTGCCGAGAATCACGTGTTTGTGCTCGACTTGCTGGCAAGCCCGGGTTCGGGCAAAACGTCCACTATTTTGGCCACTATCGACGCGCTGCGCGATGAATTCAACATTGCGGTTATCGAAGGTGACATTGCAAGCAGCGTTGACGCCGAAAAGATTTCGGCTCAGGGTATTGCGGCGGTACAGATTAACACAGGTGGCGCGTGTCATCTGGAAAGCGCCATGATCAAACGCGCGGTTGATGTGCTTGACCTTGAGCGTCTCGATTTGATCATTATTGAAAACGTTGGCAACTTGGTGTGCCCCACCGATTTTGATCTGGGCGAGAACGCCAAGGTCATGATTTTGTCGGTGCCTGAGGGCGATGACAAGCCGCTGAAATACCCCGGCGTGTTCCAGGTTGCCGAAGCGGTTATTCTCAACAAAGTTGACACGTTGCAGGTATTTAACTTTGATCGCGACGTGTTTGAACAGTCGGTTAAGCGTCTGAATCCGCAAGCCCCCATTTTCCCCATCGCGGCCACTAAGGGCGACGGTGTGGAAGAGTGGGTCACGTGGTTGGCCGAGCGTATTCGCGAAGCTTAGACGCAGCTGCACAGAAGCGCAAGAGCACGGTTGCTTCTTGTCGGCATACGCTATAACGCAGAAACGACGGCGCTTTGGGCGTCGTTTTTTCTGTAGCAAGGTAAGGCGCGATTCACGATATGATTATTCGGCAATAGACTAGAAACACTCAGCGCTCATACTACGAATTGCTCCATCCATCGCGATATCTCAAAAGCATACGGGAGGATTCCATGAAAAGAGACGTCGCGCCCTCTTTGCCCGCCGAACCTGCACAAGCAGCGATTTTTGACCAGGAATATGATGACAAATCAAGCAAGGCGCCAGGTCATGCCTTAAGCGCTGCTGAGATGTATGACACGTGTACACAGGCTCTTGGTGATTTTGTGTGCACGTGTCATA
>CAYPJH010000365.1:0-2124 GCA_964411035.1 uncultured Methanobrevibacter sp.
GTAATAGCTCCAACATCACCTTCAAATGCATGTGGGTGGTCTTGTGCAGCAGGCATAGCTACTAAGTTTTCACCATCACAAAATGCCTGGATTGTAAATTCTTCACCGATTAATCTTTCTTCAATAATTACTTGAGCAAAACCACCCATAGCATTATTGATAACTTCTTTAGAGTATTCTTTTGCTTCTTCATTATCTTTTAGATGATCTCCAACAATCTTAACTCCTTTACCTCCAGTTAATCCAACAGGCTTTACAACAACATCTTTGTCAAATTCATCTAAAAATTTATCAACATCTTCAGCATTGTCAAATACTTTATATACAAGTGATCCTTCAATTTCATAGTCTTCAAACAGTTTTCTCATAAAGGATTTGTCTGTTTCAATTCTTGCAGCGCTTTTGGTAGGTCCAACACATTTAATTCCATTTTTTTCAAGTTCATCAACTATTCCTTTTTCCAATGGTGCTTCAGGACCAATAAAAGCAATGTCTATATTGTTTTCTACTGCATACTCAGCAACTTTATCTACTTCACCTTCATCCCCTTGTTTAAAAGTAGCTATTTTAGACATTCCAGGGTTTACTTTACTCATGTAAACATATAATTCAACATCATCTGCTAAACAATCTGCTATAGCATGTTCACGGGCACCAGTTCCAACAACTAAAACCTTCATAATAAATTTCTCCAATGTATATAATAATTTATGTCTTATCTAATTATAAGTAGTTTTATAGATGAATAGATTTTTTTCAGAATATATTTTTGTAAATGTAACATTTTCATTTGATAACGGCTCCAGATTTTTTTGTGTTAAAATATAGGTTATGTTCAATTTCTCCATATCATTCACATTTAGGGTCAGTACCACATGGTCTGATGTGTTTCCAAGTGCTGTAGGAACCTCTATTACTGTAGGGTATGAGTCTTGGAAAACTATTTTTAAATGAGCATATCTGTTCCAGACTTCTTCATGCTGATTATCCGGATCTAGAATTGACCATAATTCAAGATTAGGATAGGTATTTACAGAATTTAATGTATGGGCTCCTGTTGGTAAAATGGAATTGATAAGTAACTCATGGCCTTCTACTACCCAGGTGGCATTAGGGTCTTTTTGAACAATAGCTGAAATTTCCTGTATAGCCGGCTGGTCATAATAATAGTCAGTACCAACATCTATAGGATTTGCAAAAGCACCTGCTGATAAACTTATAAAGAGTACACATATTAAAAATCCCTTTTGAGCCTTTTTATTGCATCCGCTATTTAAAATAAAGAAAAATGCAATTCCAAATATAAACAATGCTATTAAAATCATTAATTTAGTATAAAATCTAGTTCCCATATGGCTAAATCCAATCAGCAATACAATTCCAGCTATTAAAAATCCTAACAATAGGCTGAATTTTGAAAATCCTTTTAATATGGTGTTTTTAAATGTTGCGGAGAATTTGGGGAATTTTATTTTATCCATTATTGTCATTGCTCTCAGCAGCAATAATATTTCGATTAATGTAATGATCAATAACATTCTAAGACTTATTGATTTATTAAGTAAAGTGAGTTTACCTACTATTGCAGGGAATGTGAATATATAATAGATTATCAAGCCAATATAAACTATAAATAAAAGATTAATCAATAAATCTCTTTTCTTTTGTTTAATTGTGGTGTATAAGTATAATAATGTTCCCATAGGGAAAAATGAAATAAAATAGGCTAAACTTATTTTAACACCTAATTCTTCAGCTGTCAACGGATAAAAAATGGTTCTCATATAATCAAACAGAAGCCAAATATCTCCACTAAGCCAATAACCATCTGCACCACCATTATAAACTCTTAAACCAGGATAAACAGTATTTAATTGGGTTATTATAGCATCACTAGACTTAAATAACACATAGCTAATTAAAGAAATAGCTATTAATAAGAATATTAGGATTAAAAACCCGTCTTTTTTCATATCAAATTTGAAATTGCTTTTATTTTCGTAAACAATCCAAATAAAGAATGCTAAAAAGATATAAGCTAATGGAACTTGCCATGCAGGATATGTGGAAAAAAGATAGCCTCCAACACAAAGAACCATTCCCAAACTACATATTAAACGATAT
>CAYPJH010000366.1:0-2780 GCA_964411035.1 uncultured Methanobrevibacter sp.
TATTGGTGCAGTAGGTGATCCGACCCTTGCAGCTATGGCAGGTTTGGTTTTAGCTAGTGGAAATACCCCTATCATATTAGGTGGAGGAACACAAATGGCAGCAGTTTGCGCAATCATAAAATCAATTAAACCTAACTTCGACTTTTCCAGAATAAATCTGGCAACCACCATATATGTGGCAGAAGATGAAACAGCTAATCTTTTAGATTTACTTAACCAAATTGATCCTGAAATAGCATTACACGTTGTTGATCCTAAATTTGAAGAATCTGAAGAACCAGGATTAAGATTATATTCAGAAGGATTTGTAAAAGAAGGTGCCGGAGCTGGTGGAGCAATGTTTACTGCACTTATGAGAGGTGCAACTGTAAAAAGCTTAAGAAAAAAAAATAGAAATGGAATGTGAATTAAATAAGTAGAATTCTACTTATCTCACTTTTTTTACAATAAATTAAAATAAATTAACAATAGATCCCATAAATATTAAAATACCTGCAACCCAACAATAATATGAAAAAATATCAAGACTCTTTTTCTCAATTAACTCAAGAACCCATTTAATAGCAATGTAACCTGCTAAAAATGCGGCGAAAAAACCTAAAATTATTGAAAGGAAATTTGTATCTAATGCCATACCAATATCTTTAATTTGAACTAAAGATGCACCGAGAATAGCTGGAATTGATAAAATAAAACTAAATTTAGCTGCAAACTCTTTATTAAGACCAATTACAAGACCTGCTGCAATAGTTGTTCCTGAACGGGAAAGTCCAGGTAAAATAGCACAAGCCTGACCTAAACCCATAAATAAAGATTCCTTAGCTGATAAATTTGCAAAATCTATATTTCCACTATTCATTCTTTGGGATAAATAAAGAATAGTACCGGTTACAAACAGGAAAAATGCAGGAACATACAATGATCCGCCAAACAATGCTTCCACATTACTTTCAAATAATATACCTACAATACCAACAGGAACTGAAGCTAGGATAACATACCAGGCCAATCTTTTATATGGATCTTCATATAAACCTCTTCTAAAACGATGCTGGATAATATCTCCAATACTTAACCACCATGCTCTAAGCATTCTAAATATATCCCCATGGAAAAACCATATAACTGCAATTAAACTACCTAAATGAAGAAAAGTATCAAAAGCAAGACTGCTTTCAACACCTAACGCCTTTTGAATAAAAATTAAGTGGGCAGAACTACTAATAGGTAAAAATTCAGTTAAACCCTGAACAATACCTATTATAATTGCCTGTAAAATATCCATAAATTACACCAAACTAGAAATATTCCAACCAACCAAACTCATCATCTTTTTTAGCTTCAGCTATTTCGAAGAATGTTTTTTGTAATTTTTCAGTTACAGGACCTCTTTTTCCAATACCGATTGATCTGCCGTCAACACTTTTTATTGGAGTTACTTCAGCAGCAGTTCCACTGAAAAAGATCTCATCAGCAAGATAAAGTCTTTCACGACCAATTGTTTCTTCGATAACTTCATAACCAAGAGAAGATGCTAATTTAATAATAGAATCTCTTGTAATTCCTCTAAGAATAGATGAACCTAAAGATGGAGTGTAGATTGTTTCATCTTCAACAAGGAAAATATTTTCCCCACTTCCTTCAGCTACAAATCCCTGATAATCCAACATGATAGCCTCATCATATCCATGATCAATAGCTTCAATTTTAGCTAATTGAGAATTCATATAGTTTGCACCTGCTTTAGCCATTACAGGTAATGTATCTGGTGCTGGTTTTCTCCAAGATGATACTCCTACATCTACTCCAATGTTCATACCTTCCTCACCTAAATATGAACCCCATTCCCATGCAGCTATCAATAAATCAACAGGACAATTTAAAGGATTTACTCCCAATTCTCCATATCCTCTAAATGCAATAGGACGAATATAGCATGAAGTAAGATTATTTATTTTAAGTGTTTCAATTATTGCATCACAAATTTCTTCTTTTGTATATGGAATATCCATTTTATATATCTTTGCAGAATCAATTAAACGTTGAACATGTTCTTCTAAACGGAAAACACAAGGTCCTTTATCATTATTATAAGCCCTTATTCCTTCAAAGACGCTGGTTCCATAATGTACAACATGAGCAAGTGCATGAATTTTAGCATCTTGCCAGTCGACCATTTCACCGTTCATCCATATTTTACTTGCTGTATCATCCCAAGCCATTTTATCACTTCACTTTAATTTTTTTACTATAATAGTATTTAGTGATTATAATATTTAAATTTGATAAAATGAGTTATAAAAAAATAGTTTTTTAAAGTTAAATGACGATTTGAGTAATAATAAATTGCAAATTCAAGACCTCTGAAAAGTTTTTAGACTAAATTCAGTAGAAAATATTCTTTTCATAGGTTAATTTTTGAATTATTGCCCACACTTTGAATAAATTAAATATAAAGATAGATAATCAGGATTTTCAAGTATTAGGACTAGAAAAGTTTTAAAAAAAATAAAAAAGAGTATAGAGGATAAAATCTCTATACTTTTGGTGTTACGGTAACTTTGTTTGAAATAACTGCGCCGTTATCATTGCAGATAGTTGTGATGATGTATTCACCAGGTGCTAGGTTAATGTTTAACCCAACAGTACCGTTAACATCACTGGTTCTGTTATAGAATACTCCGTTGATGTTGAACTGTATTTTAGCACCTTCTAAAGGTTTACCTTCACCGTCAACAATGTTTGCAATAAATTTCTTGCCTGCTTGGAATGTTTCATTG
>CAYPJH010000367.1:0-5653 GCA_964411035.1 uncultured Methanobrevibacter sp.
GTCGGAAGCAAAATAATAGCTACCAATAAACCTACAATGGTAGTTATAAGTGCAGTGTAAATACCTTGTGCCATTGCAGTTGCATTGGCATTGACTCCTAATGATTTAAAAGTCATCCAAATCCCAATTACTGTACCAATAAGACCTAAAAAAGGAGCTAATTCAGTTATTGTTTTAATTGAATTCATATTTTTTGTCATTTTACTTACTTCAACGATGAAAATCTGCTCTATACTTTCCTCAACTTCCATTTTATTCTTATAACCAATTTTTAAAGTTTCAGAAATAATCCTGGAAACCGGATTTTTAAAAGAATTCAATTCTTTTAACGCTTCAATAGCTCCTCCTTTTTCCATAGAAACAGTTACAACACCGAAAATTTCAGTAGCATCAACTTTACTAATTTTTCTCAGATAATGAATTTTTCTAATAGCAACGAGGATTCCATAAATACCAACAAATAAAATAACATAAGTAATTATTCCCCCTTCAGTAAATATTTCCATTATCATATTGAAAAATTGAGTTAAACCTTCAAATATCATACTATCCTCAATAAAATAATAATACTTTAAAATTAATTTTATTTATTCAAATACTTAAATATAATTAAAAAAAGTTAGGGGAATTGATTATTTATCTTTTAATTTTGCAACTGTTGCCCAAGATTTACGAACAAAATAAGGCATCTCATCATATGAAAACTTACTTAAAAAATGTTTAGTAGTAGGATCACTTGGATAACCCGAACCTATACCCCCAATACTACGATACTCATTATTAAGTTCTAAAATACGCTCATCACGAGCATATTTAGCTATTATTGATGCAGCACTAACCTGAATATAATTATCATCTGCCTTATGTTCAGCTATAACATCTTTACCTGTTAATTCGCATAGATTATTCTGAAATCTTTCAGCTTTAATATCAACAGCATCTACAATAGTTTTCTCAGCATCCAGTTCTGAAATTATGCTAGCCATTGCATTTTTCTCAATTTCATTAAGATTTATGCCTTCTGCCCGCATTTCATCGATTTCCTTAGCAGTAATCACAACCACTTTATATGTAAACATTTTTTTAAGTTTACGGGATAAAATATGTCGTCTTCCAGGAGTTAATCTTTTTGAATCTTTAACCCCCATTCTTTCAAGAACTTTATTCATTTTTTCAGGAATAACAACTCCTGCAACAACTAAAGGACCTAAAACAGACCCTCTACCTGCTTCATCAACTCCTGCTACATCCATAAAAATCAAAAAAAAAGTAAAAAAAATGAAATAAGATTATTTCATTGCTCTTATACGTACATCTGGTTCTAAAGCTAATGGCTCAACAGCAACAATAGCAGTTCCTTTTGCAACAACAGTCATAGGATCATCGGAAATGTCAAAAGGAATTCCAATTTCTTCATAAATTCTTTCTTTAAGACCTCTAAATCCTGAACTTCCACCAACAGCAATAGCATTATGATAAACTCCAGCCATTAATTCAGGAGATAACCTTTCAAGAACAACATTTAATCCTTCAATAATCTGTTTTATAAATGGTTCTGCTGCATCTGCAACTAAATTAGAATCTATTTCAACTTTTTTAGGCCTATTTGTTTTGAGGTCTTTACCAATAATCTCAACATTTAAATTTTCAAACTGTTCATTTGAGTGAACCATACCTACTTCAATTTTTGCTGCTTCTGCATCATGAATACCAATAGCTACATCATATTTTTCGGCAACCAAATCTACTATCTTATTATCAATATCATCTCCACCGCATCTAACAGTTTCAATATCATTAGTACCACCGAGAGAAATGATTACAATGTCAGTAGAACCTGCTCCAATATCAATTACCATAGTTCCATGAGCTTCTGCAATTGGCAAGCCTCCACCAATAGCTGCAGCTAACCCTTCACTAATAACACGAACATATTCAGCTCCAGCTTTTCTTCCTATTTCTTCTGCTGCATTTTTTTCTACCTCAGAAGCATCTCCAGGAATACCTATAACAATTCTGCCTACAGTTTCTCCTTCATTAATACCAATTTGCATTGCTTTAATGAGTAAAGCTTGAGCTTGCATAACATTTTCAATTACACCTTTTTTAAGAGGTCTAACAGCCACAATATCTTCAGGAGTTCTTCCAAGCATTTTCTTTGCTTCTTCTCCCACAGCCAATACTTCAGAAGGATCATCTTTTTTAACTGCAACTACTGATGGAATTTGATATAATTCAAATTTATCCCCTGCAGGTTTTGCAATTACAGTATTTAAAGTTCCTAAATCTATACCTAGACTATTTTTAATAATTCTAACATTCTCAGCATTGTTATTCATTTGTGGTTCCTCTTCGCGTCCGAAAATATTCATGGGTCCTCCTCCATTTTAAAATCTTTAAAATCAATTACGAAAATTTTATTTGATGTAGCTATACTTTGAATCTTGAAAATATCCTCATCATTTTCAACTGAAATTAAAATTGTTGATAATACAACATCACTCGCACTATAAATTGGTTTAATAGCTCTTTTAATAAACTTTGGTAGTTTAATGCTAGAATTTAATTCCACATCAATATATCCTGTGGTTTGAGATTCTAATAAAATTGCAAATGAAATTTTTAATTTTTCAATTTCTGTAACTGCATGTTTAATAATATTATCTGGAGCAACAAATACCATTAAATTAGACTCTTCTTTTAAGTGTAATTGGGATATTTCAATAAAGGCTCCACCATTTTCTTTACAAAATTTCCCAAACTCATCAATTTTATGTACAAGACCGTATAACATGATGAAATCAAATTTTTTGCTTATTTTATTTTCTTTTAATATTGTGTGTTCTCTAAATAATATTTTAACAGCATGATTAGATGCAATTGCTTTATATGTTACTTCATCGATAAATTCAACATTACCTGCGATAACACACCAAGTTTTCTCAATTTCACCGTCATCAGGTGAAATCCTAGCAATTCGTCTAAGAGCTTGTATATTATCTTCTATCATTTAACTACTCACATTATTATCAGTATATAATTACTTACTCAAATAATAATCAATAAATCTTATTTATATAAAAGACTTATAAGATTATCATATTTAAGTATATAATAATTAATAATTACCTTTTATTATTATATATATTTTATCTTTAAATAATTAATGGTTCTAAAACAGAACCATTTCTCGATTAAAGTTTAAAAATAATATCAATTAAGATAAATCATGATTTTAGATTATAAAATATAAAAATAAAATCATTATTTTATTTATACTGATAAAAACAAAATTATCCGTCTAAAATACAAAAATAACAATAATTCATAATGTAAAGCATGCACAATCCCACTACCAACATACAATAATTACAATCCAAATACAGGGCAATATAATTAAATAAAGTCAAGAAATTTAAGTAAATTTAATATAAAGAAACAACATAAATAGTTATGAATAAAATGAATTAATGCAAATAAAATCAATTCTCCACCTTAATACAATAAAACATATTTAGCGAATTAAAAACAAGCTAATAGAAAAATTAGGTAATATACAAGAGAATATTAATAAGATACATTTGTAAAAGTATTATTGTGAGTTTTAACATGAAAATAGAAAATACGAAAATAACAAGTTTCATAGCAATATCTGATGTTGTATCCTTAATGAACATGATAAGTGGATTCATATCCATAATTTTGGCAATGAATGGATATTTCAATATATCCGCAATAGCTATGATATTTTCACTCATGTTTGACTCTGTAGATGGTTGGGTGGCTAGAAAAATTAATAGAAATGATCAATACGAGTTCGGGAAAAATATTGATTCACTATCTGACGTGGTGTCATTTGGAGTAGCACCTGCAATTTTACTTTATTCAGTCTCAAAAACAATTCCTAATTCACCTGAAATATTAGTAATAATCGTATGTATGTTAATGGCAGTTTGTGGAGTTTTAAGATTAACAAGATATAATGCAATTAATAACTATATTGATTTTAACGGATTTATCGGATTTCCAATACCTGGAATATCCATAATTCTTGTAAGCTATTATTTAACTGGAATATTTAACCTTTACATTGCATTAATTTTAATGACAATAACAGCCTTATTAATGATTAGCAATTTCAAATACAAAAAAGTAGATAATAAACTCATTATAGGTATTGGAGCTATTTTAATTATCTGTTTAATATTACAATTACCACTAACATTATTTAATATAAATATTCCTGCCCTATTTCTATTAATTTTATGCATATATTGCTTAATAAGTTGTTTTATAAAAACTAACTAAACCATCTACTTATTTACTAAATAAGTAGAGGTAATTAAATGAACAATAAAAAACCAAATAATCCATTCTATCCACAAATAGAAGAAGATACTAAACCTTACTTTCCTCAAGAAACAATACAACCAGACAATCCATTTTCTGGACAAATGGAAGAAGACATAAACAAACAATTTTTTCCTGAAATAAAAGAGGAAAAACAAGAAGAGAATGATGATTTTAACAATGACTTAAAATTAATTGAAAAAATCAACAATAAAATAACAAGTTTTCTAAAACCAAAATCTATAGAATTAAATGAAACTGAAAAGAAAAAGAAAATAGGCATAGCTATAACAACACTAATCATACTTGTTCTAATTATATCTGCTTATTATTTCTTAATTTATGAACCTTCACAGCAAAATCTTGAACAAGCAAAAAATGACAAACTAAATGAACTTTACTCCCTGTATAAAGGACCATTGGCCTCATCAATGGAAGCCTTTAGCTTAGAGAAAAGAATTGAAAACTGTAAAAGTGCATCAGAAGTTAAATCAATAAACATTATTGGTCCTGCAACAAAAGACTGGAAGGATTTCCAGAAAAAATCAATAAACGAAAATCATGACCAGTTCAATAGAACAATGGCAGTTTATGAAATAGATGAAAATAAAAGTGTGATAATGAGCGCATCAGATGCTTTGAAACTGGTAAATGATAATGGAGTGTCCATAATTTCAAATATCAGATTTGAAACACCAGATACAATTTCAGTCCCTATACTAATCTCCAGACTTCAGGCAGGTGCAGGCCTTATCTCAGTTGGAAGTGTTGTAGACATATTTACACAAAACAATCTAAATAACACACCAGGTACTGAAAATAGCACTTCCTTTAGTTTAAATGGATGTACAGTTATTTCAATAATGAGATGTGAAGAAAGTGGTGAAATTGAATCACAATATGGAACCTCAAAAACATTAATAAATGGAAACATTTCAAATCCTAATGAAAATACAGATACGTTTACGGCCAATGTTATTGAAATGATTAAAGGTTCACTTGCCGGAGGATATAATGAACAGCAAACTTTACAAATGCTTGAACATTACGGTGTAAGATTATCAAACTGTGAAAGACAAATAAACCTAGCGGAGCTTGACACACAATACCTGCTGCTTGTAGAAGTGCCTCATGACAAGGTAGACTATGTTATAAACAATATGGACAATATTATTTTAACAATACCTACAAAAAATGCTCCTAATTGGATGGTAGAAGAGATAAGTGCAACTTATAAAAAATAAGAAATTATTTAATATCAATAAAATAAAAGAGATACTATGGAAAAACCAACAATTTCAAC
>CAYPJH010000368.1:0-9255 GCA_964411035.1 uncultured Methanobrevibacter sp.
TAATAATCATTTTTAACAACCTTAATCTTGTTTTCTTTTTAATGGTACGGAAAACTCTTCTTCAATACCTTCTCTGAAAATTGAGTTCATTGAACAGAATGGAATTATTCTTCCATCAGGAACCGCATAGTGAATAACACATTTCTTAACCCTATCATGATCAAAATTAAACGGATCCATAAAGTGCATACATGACACTAACATTGCATCTTTAGAAAAAGCGCCTAAAGCATCATATGACCTTTTAACAAATACATTTAACAATATTTTACTGATATCTAAATTTTTAGGTTTTTTAGATTTGTCAATTAATTTAGGTAACTCAGTAGCTGCTTTTGCAAGCACTCTTTTCTTAATACCAAATCCGCCTTCTTCAAGCCTATCAGAATATTTATCCAATAATTCAAATAATTTTTCAACATCAATAAAATCAGTTATTGGAATAATCTTATCAGGTTTGTCTGGATCTTCACTTTCCTCTATAAATACATAAGTAGCTATCCCGCAATGTTGTGAACAATTAAGAGTTACACTGGCAGGCTTTTCGTCAATCGCACCAATAAATCGTGAAAACGGTTCAACAGATGATGGCGGATAGAATGCATCTGGAGTGATTTCCTCTAAAGTCTGGGTTGAAACTAAATTAAGGAAATCCGGAATTGTTATTCTTTGTTCTTCCACTTTATCTGATGGGGTTCTTCCTGAAAATGAAACCGGTTGGAAGTTTACTCCATAAATAATATCTCTATTATCAAATGCAAACTTAATAATATCTCCTACCTGATCATCGTTAACTCCATTAACTAATGTTGGAACTAAAACCATTGCAAGACCTGCTTTCCTACAGTTTTCAATAGCTTTAAGTTTATATGGAAGTAAATCTTTTCCCCTGCTTGAAATATACGGTTCTGGAGTTACTCCATCAAACGCCATGTAAACAGTGTTTAAACCAGCATCCTTAAGTTCTTTTGCTAAATCTTCTTTTCTTGCAAGTCTTAAACCATTAGTAGCTATTTGAACATGTGTAAAACCTTCTTCTTTAGCCATTTCTACAAGTTCAACAATGTCATTACGTACTGTTGGTTCACCACCTGCGTATTGGATTGCTGTTGTTGGGAAAGGTTTTAAATTCCTTAAATTTTTAAGCATCTGTCTGATTTCATCTTGTGATGGTTCAAATAATCTTCCTGAATGAGATGCATTTGCAAAACAAATTGGACAGCGTAAATTACAGCGATTAGTAACATCAATTAAACCTAAAACTGTAGATGTATTGTGATTTTCACAAAGCCCGCAATCTTTTGGACAATTTCCTGACTTTTCTACAGTAGGATTTTCCACGTATCTTAAAGATGGTTCAAATGAGTTCACTTTGTGATATAATTCTGCATCACTCCAATAAGTGTTTATAAATTCACCATGCTCATCACAAGTTTTTTTAATTAATATTTTTCCATCTTCTTCGTATACCTCAGCAGTAAGTGACTTATTACATGTTGGGCATAAACTTAGTGTTTCTTTTATTTTCAAATAATCACCATGAATAAATATAAATTATTATCAATTGTATGAACTATATAAATTATATTTTAATATAATAATATTAGTAACTAAAAACTATTTAAATGTAATTGCAAAACATGATAATTTTAAATAATAATTACATCATAATTATTATTAAGTTAAAAAATGGAGTACTCTTTAATGCCTACAAATTTTCAAATAATATTCTTATCATGTATTACAACACTTTACTTTATTTTACCTGCTTATATATCAAATAGCGGAGGACTTATTTTCGGTGGTGGCTTACCTGTTGATTTTAAAAAGTGTGATAAAAAAGGGAAACGTTGGATAGGTGATGGCGTTACTTGGAGAGGCCTTATTGGTGGTACACTGCTTGGAACTGCAGTCGGAACTATTCAGGGATATTTCGGTCCATTCATTATTGATAATTTCAGCAATTTCATCTTCACTCCAATATGTACAAATACAGTTGAAGGATTCCTAGCAGGTTTTCTACTGTCATTTGGAGCATTGGCCGGAGATGCGATTGGCAGCTTTATAAAAAGAAGAATTGGAATTGGTCGTGGAAAACCGGCACCAATTCTTGACCAGCTGGACTTTTTAATTGTTTCATTAATGTTCGTATCACTTGTAGTAACATTGACCTGGGAACTTATTCTAATAGCTATTGTTCTGACAATAATAATTCATCTAGTAGCCAATACTATTGCTTATCTATTTGGAATAAAAGATGTATGGTATTAAATAGTTTTTCTCATCATAATTGCAGAACCAACAGCCGGCGCTACAACACACTCTTCATCAGTTAAATATTCTGTCATTGATTTTACATCCAAATCTAGAAGTTTACCTGCTTCACCTGCCAGAATATCTTTTCCAAGACCGGTAGTTATAATTAAATCAATGTTTTGTTTTCTAACAACCTGATTAAGTCCATCAGCTATTTGTGCAACCTGAGCTTTATGGATAAATTTTGAAATTTTAATTATATCCTCTTCACTTAACATTTCCATATCAGCACATAAAACACGTGCAATTCTTCTCATACATTCTATTTTTGATTTGCCTTCGCCGTCTAATGTATCACAGATATAATCATCTTCACTTATTAAATCTAAAACTCGATAAACATCCGCAGTTTGTGCAAACAGCTCAGATGCAACCCTATAGGATTCTCCTTTAAATGGGATTTTTTCAAGAAAACTTGCTACGTTTGTTCTTAATGTGCCCGTATAGACAAGTTCTCCTGTTGCAAGCCTTTCAAAGTCTGTAGTACCAACTGCACACTGTTTACCCTCTTTGATTGGTATAATATCTGTAGTAGTACTTCCAGTATCAATAAAAATACAATTTTGACTTATTAATGTAGCTACTTCACATGTAGCAATCCAGTTTGCAGCTGCTGCTCTAAGGGGGTCTTTTAAAAGTTCATCCTTATCTAAAATCCCATCAAGAGTAACATATCCGATTGGACAGGAAAATGTTTTTTCACATTTCTCCACAATATCCAGCACGCCTTCCTTTTTAGTGTCATATGCATCTACAAGTTCTGCAGTCATTGAAATAGCTACAGCATCGATTTCGCAAACCGGACATATCTTTTCAATCAGATCAATCAACACATCTTCCAAGTCATCATTGTTACTCCACATCGGCAAATATGCAAATTCAACATCAATATTTTTTATTGTATTTTCATCATATTCTATAATAGCCAAATCTGTATTTGCACCGCCAATGTCAAAACCTGCAATTTTCATTATTTTATTTCTCCTTAATTATAAGTTCATTATTGTTTTTTATAAACTCTACACTGCCATTTAGTGATAGCTTATTTTTAATTTCGTCAATAGTGGTTTTTTCATCTGCTAATTCAATTATTGTTTTTGCAATATTTATATTGGATATCTTTTGAAGTCCAACATAAGGGGTTGTAAA
The DNA here is from genome assembly GCA_964411035.1 of uncultured Methanobrevibacter sp. Classification (GTDB taxonomy): domain Archaea; phylum Methanobacteriota; class Methanobacteria; order Methanobacteriales; family Methanobacteriaceae; genus Methanocatella. The sequence continues at coordinate 3,466 of CAYPJH010000368.1, forward strand.
GCGTGAGTTGATTTCAATTAAATAAACATTATAAGGATCATTATCCTCATGATTTACTCTTAAATCAACTCCAACAAAACCTTCCAATCCTTCAAGCGCTTCGCATGCTTTAACAGCTGTTTTTAGAATTTCTTCTTTAAATTCTGTTTCATATGGAAGCATTCCACCCAAATAACATTTCTGGTCGTTTTTTATTTCGATAAACTGTTTGTTTATGCTTAAAGGCACTGCTTTCCTGTTATGTACAAGCAGACTTACGCTTACATCTTCTCCTTCAATGTATTCCTGAACAAGTATTCTTGATTGTGGAGGGAATATTTTCTCCAAATCATAGGACAGCTCATCAATATCCTCTAAAATAACTATATTTTCACAATCAACACCATTGATTGGTTTTATTACTAGTTTTAATTTATTTAGAGGGTCTTCTGCGTGCCATTGCTTATACAAGTTTTCAACAGCTCTTTTCCAATACCCTTTTGGGTCTATCTTGAATTTATTTGAAAGGGGTTGCGGTACAACACCATAAATTTCTTCATATAAAAGATATTTATCGGATGTTTTTAGACAGCTCCCGGATGAAGAGTTATATATTAAAACATTTTTATCTTCAAGAATCTGTGCAATATTGTATAAATGATTATCATTTTCGGCTGCAATATAAATGGCTTTTTTAAATCCATCTAAATTATCTTTAAGATAATCTTCAACACATCCATCAACAATAATCGGACATACATTATCATACTTATCTGCAATATATGAATAAGCACTATTAACAAGAAGAGAAACCTTGAAATCAGCCAAATCATCTAACAATGCATAAAGTAAGGCTTCTGCCTCTGAACTTATAGATTTATCCATCTGGCCGGAAGCTGTGAAATATTCGAAAACTAAAATAGATTCATTCATACTCATCATAAGTAATCAACATCCCCCTAATGTTTAATTTATCATGCGGAAATACAATCTCTCCATTATCATAAACCAGATGAATTGAAGAATTATATTTCTTCTCAAACCTGGATATGGTGATATTTTCTTCAACTACTTTAGCTTTACGGTTAAATGAAGTCATAATATCTTCTGGAGGATCTATTTTTAGAAGTCCATCCTTATAATGTTTTTCTATCGCATCTAAAATTAAAATAGCTGATGTGCCATCTCCATAAGGATTTATTGCATTTTTCATTTTTAATGAAAAGTCATCATCAGAAATTATTCTTTGAACATTTTCAACAATTGCACCTGAATCAGCCCCCACTAAAATGTTTCCTCCGGCAGTAACAGTTTCCGGTCTTTCAGTATTATACCTTAAGGTAAGTGCAGGAATATTAAGTGTAATTGCTTCTTCCTGAAGTCCACCGGAATCTGTAAGAATCAGATCAGACTTGGACTGAAGCAACAGAAAATCAAGATAGCCTAATGGTCTTACAATATGAACATGGGCTAAATTTACTAATTCATCATACAAACCGAAATATTCAAGTGTTTTTCTAGTTCTTGGATGAATCGGAAAAACAATGTTGGTTTCTTTAAGCTCTTTAATAGCATTTATAATTCCCTTAAGCCTATCCTCATCATCAACATTTTCAGCCCTGTGCATTGTTAAGGTTAAAATATTATCCATTTCATCTAAATTTAGATTTTTTAAAGATTCCTCCTGAATGCCCCGTTTTTTAGCTATTTCCAAATGTCTAAAACAGGCGTCTACAACGGTGTTTCCAGTTATAAACAGTTCTTTTCTTGAAATATCTTCTGCAAGCAAATTAATAGCTGCATCTTCTGTTGGGATAAAATACATCAAGGAACATGCGTCAGTGACTTTACGATTAATTTCTTCAGGCATTGTTGAATCAAATGAACGTAGACCTGCCTCCACATGACCAATAGCTATATGGAGCTTAGTTGCTACAAGTGCCCCTGCCATTGCTGCATTAGTATCTCCTTGAACTAGAACAATATCCGGATCTTCATCCATTAAAATCTCTTCAATACCCTCCATCATCAAACCGGTTTGTTTTCCGTGAGAACCTGACCCTACATGAATATTGTAATTAGGTCCGGGAATCTCCAATTCCTTAAAAAAATTATCAGACATTTCTTTATCATAATGTTGGCCTGTATGAATAAAAACCAACTCTAAATCTCTTTTAATAATTTCATCAATAATAGGAGCCATTTTAATAATTTCTGGCCTTGTACCTAGTACAATAGCTATCTTCATATTATCACTTACTTAATATATATCTATTTAAAACATTAAAACTTTAATGTAAAATACTTATTGATAAACAAATACTTAAAAAAATTAAATTAAACTTGGATGTCCTTTAAACTTTTTATTATTGATTCCTTAATTGCATACTCCTTTTGCAAATCCGTAAGATTATCTGCTAAATATCTGGTAAATCTTTCACATGCATAATCATCATAGGTAAATTTAATCCCATCATACTTGATATCCATTAAAATTAAGTAATCAGGTTCTAAAACCTTAATATTGGCTCTTGGACTATCTTTTGGAGGATTTAATAACTTTTCAACCTCATCAATCTCCATTTTTCCAATAGCTACATCAACAAATACTCGCATCATCTTACGAACCATATTCCATAAAAAACTTTCACCATAAATATCTACAAAAATAGGATTTAATGTATCATGTAAATTTGGAAACTCCTTTTTATGATAATCTGAAAGTTCTGCTGTACTTATCCTAATATCATCAATTGTCCGCGTTGTTGTTTTCTGAAAACGTTTTGTGAAATTAGTGAAATTATGAGTTCCTTTAAATACTTCAGCTACCTCATTTAATTTATCCAAATCAAGGTCCTCTCTAAAAAACAAGTATCTGTACTGCCTCATTTCAGCATATCTTGGTTTAAAACCAAATCTTACAGGAGCTTTAGCCAGTATTTGAATATCATCAGGTAAACTATTATTGATTTCATTAACCCTTACTTCTTTTTCGCTTTGAAAACTTATTACATTTCCTAAACTATGAACTCCTGCATCAGTTCGTCCAGCTATCCTAAATCTAGAACTTTTTAAATCATCAATATAGCCTAATTTTCTCAAATGATAAATCAATTCCTCTTCAACTGTTCTTAAATCTGGCTGTCTTTGAAATCCATGAAAATTAGTACCTATATACCCAACTTTTAAAGCAGTTCTTTTCATGTAAATTATATATTGAAATAAAAAAATAAAAAGATATTGAAAATAGCTACAAAAAATATGATAACTAATAGTAGATGTCTGTCAAAAATTGATTTTTGATTTTAAGTTATAAATTTTGAATTTTGGCGGACAGGAAAAACAAATTATAAAATTGATAAATATTGAATCTATTAAATTATGTCATTTAGAAAATAAATAATCTCTGGACATATTAATACAAAAACAAAAGTAAATAAAAAATAAAAAAGTAAGTGATTAAATCACTTATTGATATGAATAAAATTCAACTTCCCAACTTTCAGTTTCATAATAAACAATTGAAAATGTTTCTTCACTTGAAGAAATGTATGTAAATGAATCAGATCTAGTTTCAACAGGACTTGTAGAATCCCAACTTACTTCTGCATATTCCCCATTAGATCCAGAAACATATAAATAATTTGTAGCATAATTTTTTATTGGATATGCTGAAATTTTCACCATAATTTCTCCTGAAGGAACATCAATCATTTTACTGCCTGAACCAGATCCTGAATAACTGCCAATTAATTTCCATGATTCTGATTGAACCTCTTTTGTTTTGGCAGTATTCTCCGAAGAGGCAACAGACTGATTATTAGAATCTCCATCAGACAATTTACCATCTTGAGAATCATTAGCACTTAATACAAAATAACTTGCTGCAGCTAAAATAATAATGACTACAACTAAAGCTATAATAATATATTTAGATGTGTTAGATTTTTCTTTAACAATTGGTGATTTATGTTTTGGTTTTTCAAGTGCACTTCCACATTTAGTACAAAATGAAGCATCTTTCTTATTTTCAAAACCACAATTTTCACATTTCATAAAATTCTCCCTTAATAATAATTAATAATTAAGCACTCAATTAAAATGATTGAGTACCGCTTTCCGGAATTAATGATACACTATGACTATCTAATAAGTTTCCAGATGTATCATAAATATTTATTTCTGCGAAATCTGGGTAATAGTTATATGAATCTGCACTTCTAACATTAATATACCCAGATGAATCTACAGTTTTTGAAACCATATTACCATTATTTAAACTATATCCATCTCTAAAATATTTAATTTGAATTTTAACTTTTTCTCCAGAGTGTTGAGATCCTACATATATGCTAGCATATGTTTTATCAGACAAACTACTGCCTGTTGAAAATGATCCTCCATATATAGTCATGTCTTGGACAGCATTTGTAGAACTTACTTGTGAAGATTGAGCATTTGTGGAATTGGATGTTTGGCCATTATTCTGAATTTGGTTTACTCCATCATCATTGTTTCCAAATACAACAAATGCAAACACACCTGCTAGAACAATAACAATAATTATTAATGCAATTATAATATATTTGGTAGTATCATCATTAGAAGACTTTTCTTTACTGATAATATTAACAATGCTTTTTTTATGTTTAATTGCACTTCCACATTTAGTACAAAATGAAGCATCTTTCTTATTTTCAAAACCACAATTTTCACATTTCATAAAATCCTCCTATTAATAATACTATCTCTAAATAATTATTTATAAAACTACCCATTAATTGATTATTTACATATTTAAACTTCTTAATTCTCAATTAGTACTGTAAAAGATAAAATTTTCTTTTTTTAGCTCTCTTCAATCGTTATATTAACTTTTTTTCACAATTGATTAAAAAATCTAATTAAGTTTAATTACATCTTTATCACAATATATAGAGGGTTTTATTTTATAATAATGATTACTTTTATATTTTTTAATACATTAAATTATTATATTAATGTTAACTGAAAAACCAATATCCTCGAAAGAGTAGAAATGACACTCAAAAAATAGTAAAAAATTCAACCTTCACCTATAATATGAGCTTTGAGCAAAACTAATAACTATCGAAGATGCAGAAGATACGATGGAAATAATAGACAACAATTGAGTTCTTCAAATTAATTATTAAGTTTTTTAGATTCATTTAAACTATAATTTTCTATCGTCATAATATATTATACTTCCGACATAGTAGCCGGTTCACCAGATACTTCTATTTCATACCCACTCTAATCGTGTTTGTAAATACAAATCTTATTATAATAAACAACATATATTATAAATAATATAAAAAATTAAGTTAAAGGAGTTACAATGTCATTTAAAAAAGATGAAATGTTAATTCTACCTGCTGTAGACATTAAAAATGGAAAATGTGTGCAACTTGTTCAAGGACAACCGGGTAGTGAAATGATAGAAATAGAAAATCCTGAAAAAGTAGCTTTAAAATGGGAAGAAATAGGTGCAAAACAGCTGCATATTATTGACCTAGATGGAACAATAAATAAAGAAGTTAGCCTCCCGGTTCTTAAAAAAATTATTAAAGAAGTATCCGTCCCCGTACAAATTGGTGGAGGTATACGTGACATTGAATATGCTAAACAACTACTGGACTTAGGTGTTGAAAGAGTTATTATCGGAACAATGGGAGTTAAACATCCGGAAAATCTAGCAATATTATCTGATGAATACGGATCCGATAGAATCATGGTTTCACTTGACAGTAAAAATAACAAGGTCGTAATAAAAGGATGGCAGGAAACAGA
>CAYPJH010000369.1:0-2577 GCA_964411035.1 uncultured Methanobrevibacter sp.
GGTAGATTTTCCCTTCCTCAAACAAAAAAGTCTCCCCACAGATCTACTCAGTCCCTGAACAGATTGGGCGATGCCTGCCCACACTGATGGATGAGCTAGTCCTTACTAAGTGTACTGATTCAAATGCCAATCTTCTGGAAATACATTCAAGGACAAACCAAAAATAATGTTTTATAAGCTATCTGGGTATACTTTAACCCAGTTATGTTGGCTCATAAAATTAATCATCATATAGACTATTAATGAATTACTTTGTATGTATTTAAATTATGGTGGTGATAATTTTGATTTCAAATAATCCAAACAGGAAAAGAGTCAGGGAAAAGAAACAGTGATTAAAGAAAAAATTGTAACAATGCCTGGCCTTTTACCTCACATTTTAAAAGTTACTGAAATTATTATTCCCATTTTGTTTGATTTTACAACTGTAGTTCAGCTGTATTTTACAGAAATAGGTTCCTATTTATTTCACCTAAGTCTTTATAATGGAACAATTAACAAGCCACAAATTGTTAATTCCTTGTTAGTATGAAACTATCTGGTGTTGGGATTGTGGCTCAGTGGTAGAGTGCTTGCTTAGCATGTTGAGGCACTGAGTTAGAGTGTCAGCACTGCATATAAGTAAATAAATAAAATAAAAGTCTGTTCATAACTAAAAAAAATAAAAAAAAACAATAAAGGGCTTAGAATTCTATTGATGTTTTTATAATCTGCAAAATTCTATCTATGAAAACAAAGAATGAAAGAAAGAACTTCTGACCAAATACATAGGCTTTGTGTGAAAACAAATCCATGAAAACATACTGACAAAGGTTAAAGTATAATCAGAGGCCTCTCATAATTGTATGCCTTGAATTCGCTGGAACTAAAGTGATTTTTATGAAGTTTAGCTGAAGGCAAAGATAAATAAATAATACTGTTTCCCCACCATGTTTGTTATCTTTTCACCCCTATTGCTTCTCTTTTCTCAAACTTAAGTCATTCCAAGTATTAAACACAATATGTAAATTATTGACCCTGAGACAACCCACTTAGAATTTTTTTTTAAAGAAATTTCAAAAATTGTTCCCTTATACTAAGCAGGGAGAAAACTAAAGGCAATTCCAGTCACAATTTTCTGGGTAAAATATCAGGTGCAAATAGAACTGCATCTCTTCAAAGAGGAATAAACTTAGAAAACAAGCAGAGCAACAAAATGAATCCTGCATAGTTCCTTTGCAAGCTCAGAAGAGAAAAAGAGAAATGCCAGACAGCATGGAGATGAATAAAATGTGCTGAGGTATTGCAACAGAAATAAAACAGAAGTGCAGGCTAAAACTACTTATTCTCTCAGGAATTCTCAAAACTTGCGCTGTCTAAAATGAGGAATGATAAAGGAAGAGAAATGATGAAAAGTGAATTTATGAAAGAAATTAAGATGGGAATGGCATTGTATAATTTGCAAACATAACCAGGAATAGCAAAAAGCAGAATAATAACACACAGCAAATCATGGACATTTAAAACTTATTTGAAGAATATCTCATAAAATTTTACAAAAAAATGAAATAATAATTTCATTATTATTGAAATATGCAAAATGGAAATCCAGTTTACAGATTATTGGTGATCCCTACCAGAAGAAATAGCATCAGTAGCAACAACAAAATTAAATAATCTTTCCTTAGTAGAATGAACTGATGATTTACTTGTTCTAAGAAATACATAGAAAACAATTACAAGATGAAAGATACACATGCATTTCTGTCTTTTTATCACAGATAACATATAGGCAGAGTAATTAACTTGGTAAAATTATCAAACTTACAATTTAAAAAAAAATCTTCTGCAAACCCAGAAGCTCATTGGAGAAGAATCTAGTGATGGGCAAAACAAGATGGAGAGTCATTTCTTTCCTCAACCTACTCCTTAGCAATCTTAAGTACAGAAGCCAAGGATGCAGTGTGTGTGGATTTCTGAAAATCAAAGACTGAGATCAATTCATCCTGTACTAAAGCAAGTTAGTACTTAAAACTGAAGAAAATGAAGATATTTGATTTTCTGTGAATTAAGGAATACCTTTGGTTACAAAACTTCAACTAGAATAGTTAAACCCTGTCAATAAGTAGTTATATCTCAAAAATGAAAACATAAGTGGTGAAGCAATTTAGAAAAGCCAATGAATTTACAAATGCAAGCAATTTTAAATAATCTACATTATTATAGTTTTTTAAAATCATTTTTTTAAACACTGATGGACTAAAAGAAAAGCACAAGTTCATGGCAAAAAAAAGGAAAATAATAAGCATTGATTTAATTTTGGGTGACAATATAGAAGGAAGAGGGAGAAAAAGGGTATAAAAGATGTTTTCTATTTTTTTTTACTTAGGAATGTCCCCTGAGGGTAGAGGGGATTGCTCAGTGGTTAGTCATTTGGCCAGCATTCAGGGGACTCTGGATTCAGCCCCCCATACCACAAAGAAACAAGGACAAAAGAAACAAAAAAAAAATAAATATCCATTGACAATATTTCTTTCTGGGCATAGAAAGTTAAAAAAAAATAAAATTGTTATTTATCTATGTCCTCTGATTTATTAA
>CAYPJH010000370.1:0-3359 GCA_964411035.1 uncultured Methanobrevibacter sp.
CTTTAAAAGAATTAGGTTATGGTAATGTAGTAGCTGAATTAGATGCTCATTCAAAAACTTTAGGAACAGATAAGATTGTATGTTCTGATTTTGGTGCTATGGTTAGGTCTGTTATTGAATGGGAGAAGTAAGTTTATGATAACAATTATTGATTATAAAAGCGGAAATCTTAGAAGTATTTCTAATGGATTTAGAAAACTGAACTGTGATGTTGAAGTTACAGATAACATTGAAAAAATCGCTGATGCTGATTATTTGGTATTGCCTGGTGTAGGTGCTTTTGGTGAAGCAATGAAAAACATTGATCCATTTAAAGAGGTTATTTTCGAACATATAGCTGATGATAAACCATTTTTGGGAATATGTCTTGGTCAGCAGCTTTTAATGAGTGGAAGTGAAGAATCACCTGATATTAAGGGACTGGATCTTTTTAAAGGTAATGTTGAGTATTTGCCTGTTGATTTAAAGATACCTCATATGGGGTGGAATAAACTTAAAGTTATAAACAGGGATTCTATTTTTGATGGTGTTGATGGAAAGTACTTTTATTTTGTTCATTCTTATCATGTGGTGGCTGAAGATAATGATGTGGTTGCAGGTGTTTGTGATTATGGAATTGAAATTGCAGCAGCATTATCTCAAAATAACTTATTTTCAACCCAGTTTCACCCGGAAAAAAGTGGAAGGGATGGCTTAAAGATTTTAAAGAATTTTATCAATTTAGAGAAGTGAAATAATGGATATGGAAGGTTTTGTTAGGGATAGAATTAGAGATGTTGATGAAGCAGATTTAAAAACAATTTTGGCATCTAGAATTCGTGAATATAAGGATGTTGATGAGGATAATGCTTGTCTGATAGCTCAAAGCGTAATTGATGAGGTTAACACAACACTTGAACTTGAAGAGTGCGGTGACGATTTTTTAATAGATATTGCAGAAGTTCCTAAAGCAGATGTAGGTATGGGAAAAATGGGCGTAGGCTCCCGTGGTGCAGGAGACTTTTTTGTTCATAGAAAAATAGCTGAGATAGTTGCAAGTACAAATACATCATCACTTGTAAATCCTTCAGAGCAGGATGACGGCGGGGTAGTTAAAGCTAAAGCCGGGGGAGATGATATGTATATTACAACTGCAGTTGATGGAATACATTCCCGTTTAAGCGAATATCCTTTTTTAGGAGGTTTTCATGTAACTAGAGCAACACTCAGGGATGTTTGTGTAATGGGTGCTGATCCTGTAGCTATTTTAAGCGATATTCATTTGGCTGATGACGGGGATGTTGGAAAGCTGTTTGACTTTACTGCAGGTGTGGCAGCTGTATCTGAACTTGTTGATGTTCCTATTGTAGCAGGAAGTACTTTACGTGTTGGAGGAGATATGGTTTTAGGTGATCGTCTTGTTTCTGCGGTTGGAAGTGTTGGAGTGTCAAATTATCCTCCTACTGCAAGAAAAGGGGCAACTGAAGGAGATGTTATTCTTTTAACAGAAGGTTCTGGTGGAGGAACTATTACAACAACTGCTATATATAATGGGTTTTTTGATGTTGTGTGGGATACAATGAATGTTAATTTTGTTCAGGCATCACATGCATTGTTTGAAGCGGATCTTGTTAAGAATATTCATGCAATGACAGATGTTACCAATGGAGGTTTACGTGGTGATGCTCATGAAATTTCAAGTACAACAGGTGTTGGTTTGGAATTCTATGAATCCGAAATTAACAAGACCATAGCTCCAAATGTTTTAAATATGCTTCAAAAATTGGATATTGATCCTCTTGGTGTATCAACAGACTCTTTAATGCTTATTGTACCTCCAGAGTATGTAAGTGATGTTAAAAAAGCTGTTTCAAAAGCAGGTGTTTTAATTTCAGAGATTGGACTTGTAAATGATGGAGGTTCTCCTAATATTATTCGTGAAGATGGTAATGTTGAGAAACTTGTTCCTCAGTTTAGAGAAGCGGCTTATACTAAAATCAAGAAGCTTGTTGGTGATACTACTCCGGAAGATTTTGAATTAATGAAAAGGCAAGTTCAGCAAGCGGCCGATAAGGCGATTTCTAAAAAGGAACAGGTGGTAAAACATATTCGTGCAAAATAACTTTTGCACATTTCATTTAATTTTTTAAACTTTTTTTAATATAATATCTCTATGAATGATAACAGGGGATATTTAGCAATTTTTGATGGAATGCTGGCAGTTATTCTACTTTTCACTGTTTTTTTAATTTTTAATCTGGTAGTTAGTATTCCCAATGATAGTGTTTCAACATCTGTTCAGGAATTTAAAGATTCTCAGGATGTTATGGAACAATTGGCAACTAAGGTTAATATTACTGATGTTAGTTTTTTAGAATCAGTAACAGCTATTTTAAAGGAGGGCAAAAATTCAAAATGGAGTGTGAGGGAAGTTTCTAAAATGTGCGGTGAAAAATTTAAAAATCTTGGATTAAAATCAAATTATTATTTTACAGAAACCAATCATTTAAAGGGTGATGAAATAATTTCAAATGGAGATATTGATTCTGCAAGCAATATAACAACAGTAAGTAGAACTTATGAAGATTATTGTTATGTATTATATGTATGGTAATGATAAAAAATAAGAGTAATGCCCCTAATGGGCATTTAGGATTTATATTTCAGAATTATAGGTACGAGTTCCAAATTCCTGATCAAGCATGAATAATATATCAGTGGAGTTTTTACCTTTTTTAATTTTTCCAAGGTTTTCCATTGCATTTTCTTCTTCTTCAACTTGTTCTTCAACATACCATTGTAAGAACTGATTGGTAGCATGATCTTTTTCAGATATAGCTAAATCAACAAGATTATTAATTAAAGAAGTTACTAACTGTTCATGTTCTAAAACATGTGAAAATATTGCTTCTACATCATCCCATTCAGTTTGTGGACCTTCAATTTCTTTTAAAGTTACTTTTCCACCTCTTGCAATAATGTAATTGTAGAATTTCATTCCATGGTCTTGTTCTTCTTTTGCTTGAACATTCATCCAGTTTGCAAATCCAGACCATTCAAGTTCTTCAAGATAAGCTGCCATAGATAAGTATAAGTATCCGGAGTAAAATTCTGCGTTCATTTGTTCATTTAATGCTTGTTCCATTTTTTCAGATAACATATATATTCACCTTTTTTAATCTATTAATTTTTTTATATATTTAAAGTTTTTTCATTTGATAATAATTGCTGAATATGATAATTTTTAAAATTTTTAAACATATATTTTAAATACTAAAAAATGCATATAATTAAATATACTATTTTTCATATAAGCCCCGATGGTGTAGTTTGGATAACACGTAGGACTGCGGATCCTATTCCCCGGGTTCAAATCCCGG
>CAYPJH010000371.1:0-2076 GCA_964411035.1 uncultured Methanobrevibacter sp.
ATTAAAAATATTCAAATTTAAAAACCCTACATTATTAAATATTTTATTAAACAAAAAATTAATCTTGTTCAGAATGATTTAAACACATATGAAAAACATGATGGGCAATAGTATTATTAAGTTTAATAGAGGATTAAAATGGATAGTACAATTTTAATGATATCAAATTATTAAGAGATAATCTCTTAGATATGAATTTAAGAAATAATCTGCTAAATTTAAACCCAGAAAATTATATTATGGATTATATGTTGAAGGAGACTATCATTAAAGAAAAAAATGGAATTATTGAGTTAATATAAAAAAAATAAGTTAAGTTGATGACTCATTCAAATAAACTATCTAAATCATCAACATCAATTAATTATTCTTTCCCCATTTCCCCATTACCTGTGGATTCTCTTGAATTCTCTATTTTATGAATTATTTTATCGATAAAATCATTTAGTGGTTTCATAGATTCATCAGCACAAGTTTCACCATAATCTAAAGGCAAATCTATATTCTTCATTAGTATTTCATTTTTCTCCAATAATATATTTTCCTCCATAAAAAATCACCTCAAAGGTATTTAACATTATATTTTATTTATTAATAAATCTTTTTTATTGAAAAATTGTGGATTTAAAGACCCTTTAAAATATTGTTTTCGTTTAGTCCAAACGAAACCATCTCCTTTTGTTATAATTGCAACATCTACATCCCCTCCAACAGTTTCAAGAGTGTCTTGAACTTTTACTTTAAGAGAAGTAATATTGATTAATGATTCAGATAAATTTGCCAACTCTTCTTTAGGCAAAGACATAATATATTGTAAAATCGGTACACTATTTTTAGCTTTTAGATTATTAATAAAACTGACAAAATCCAACACTAAATGTTCATTATACTGTTTAAGACCTTCCAAGTCTCTTAAAATCGCCTGTTCATCTTTACCCTTAATTTTTATATTATGTTTGATTAATTCTTTTATAATATTTAAATAATTATTAATGACTTTTTTGAAATAAGCAGATGTAAGATAGTTTGTTGAAAAATCGATTCCATATAGAAAATTGGTTATTGGATTAATTTGAGCAAAAGGTTTGAGAATAACAGCTGTTTCATCACCAACATAATCATTTTCACAATCATCAAAAATAAATTTTACACCATCTAGCACAATAATTTTAAAATGCACATATGATGGAAATAGGTTTTCTCTGTTAAATCCGGCAATAACTATGCCAATAAATTCATCTAAAATGAATTGTTTAATAAACAATTTTTTAAATAAAACAACCAAATCAATATCATCTCCACTTTTAATATTTTTAGTAACTTCTTTAATTTTAAAATCATAAATTTTTCAAACTCATTATTTTCAAAAAGTAACTTTTCATATTTTTCATTATTGATATTGATTGTTTCTTTCTTAATGTGTTTAATGAAATTAGGAATATTATATAAATCTGGAATAAACTCGTTTATGAAAATGTTAAATTTGTCAATAATAGAATATGATTTTATCCCATCTTTTCCAGAACAAACATCCGTTAAATAGTCATAAAATGCATTTTTAAATTCTTGTATTGAATTAAACTTTTTTTTAGAAATTTTGTCTCTAAAATTTTTAATGATGGTTTCCATTGGAAACATTAAAAAATTGGCATTATTATAAGTCATAATCCCCATAGGAGGATCGTTTGACAACATGAATAATTTATTAACACCTTCATATGTCTTATTTCCATTAACTGTAACAACACTATCAGCAGCCATTGCCACTGCACTTGGAGTCATAATTAACACTTCTGATGTCATGATTAATATCACCTCATTTTTATAATTCTTAACTAACATCGAATATAATCTTTAATTATGATAAAAATTGCCCAAGTGCGACTGTATGAAAAAACACAGGCGATTTATGGAAAATAAACATGTTATTCCCTAAACAATGGAAAATTATAGCTGCACTTTCAATAACTTGGATTATAAAGGCCAGTAGATTTTTGTTAGTGGGATTAAACTTCTAGCATCATTATCAAAATTATCATAATACTGTATAATGAATTTAACTAAACTATCTAGATC
>CAYPJH010000372.1:0-8530 GCA_964411035.1 uncultured Methanobrevibacter sp.
GCATCCAAATGAACAATAGTTAAGTCATCATAATTTCTTTTAAGAGCTTTGATTGCTCCAAGACTAGCACTATGCTCCCCACCAATAAGGATAGGTTTAACATTATAATCCATCAATTCTAAAACATTTGATTTGACTATATCAATAGTATCCTTGCAATTTCCAGGAATTACATTTGAATCCCCAAAATCATAAAAATTAGTGTCTACATTACTGTCAAAAGTAATGTTAAACATTTCGAAACCATAAGAAGCTTCTCTAACAACAACTGGGCCTAAACGAGCTCCTGAATGATATGAACTAGTACTATCAAATGGTACTCCAATAATGCCCCATGAATTTTCTTCGATATCTTCAATACTATTACATTCTTTTGAAAATGCGAATTTCCAAGGTTCGTAAGTATTGAAAAGCATAAAACTCAACTTAAAAAAAGTAAAATAATTATTTTAAAATAATTATTTTGTTCTCATTATTTTCATATTGCCTAAAGCAACAATATATTCTACTTCAATACCTTCACTGATTTGATCTTTTAAATCATCTGGCATTTGTAAATCTAAAGTTTCATAGCTTTCCATATCCATTAATTGAACATTGTCCCCTTGGATAGATAATACTTGTCCTACTCTTTTATCAATAATAGGAATATCTACTTTAGTATCTACAGGTTTTACAATACTTCTTTTTTGATTATCAAAAATACCAACAGCTTCTAATCTTGCTTTTGCAGCACCGTGCTTACCTGGTGATGAAGTAGTTAAACTTGTAATTTTAGATGCTTCTCCACCTAAAACAATGTATTTTCCGACTTTTAAAGTTTTAATTTCTACAACTTTTGTTGACATTAATTTTCCTCCGTTAATAAAATAAGATTTAAATAAATTGATACAATCCAATTGATTATATTATATATAATATTTAATTAGACTTTTATTTAAACTATTCGCTTTTTATACACTTTAAATATGAATGAACAGTATTTGTTATTAAAATTACTTAACTTATAAAATACTGAATAAATATATAACTTTTAAGAGGATTCGCAAATGAAAAAAGATGAAAAAACAGACTCTATTAGTATTGATTTACATTTTGATGATTCAATAGCAAATAAAGTTCTGGAAAGATTTCGTAAAGGAGAACTAACAACTTTTGAAGAAATTATTGATGCATTACCTGAAGAAGAACATAAAAAAAAGTTTATAAGTGAAAGTTTAATTTTAGTTTTAAACAAAATTAATGTTAATCAACCATTGCCGTAATTTTAAAAATTTATTTATTAACTGAATCATATAAATTAAACTGAATAAAACTTATTTTACAGGGGCCATGTTATGATAGAAATTGAAAGATACAATAAATTAAAAGAAAAGTATGGTCATGTTTCTAGTTGGACAATATGGAGAGAAGAAGGCGAAACACCAAAATCAAATACTGATGACATGAGTATTTTTGAGGATGAAAACATCTGTACTAAATTAAATGATAAATATGTGTTTGTAGCATTAAATTGGTCCAGCACTCACGGAGTTCAAGAAGATAAACCTTGGAAGAATTTTCATAGTAGCTATCCCTACCAAAACGATTATAAATTGAGATATGTATTATGGGAAACTCAATTTTGGGGAAGTTACATTACAGACATTATTAAAGAATACCCTGAATTAAGTTCCAAAAAAGTAGTTAGTGAATTAAAAAAAGGCAATATAAAAATTGAAGATCATATAAATAAATTCAGGGAAGAATTAAACTGTTTATCCGATGAAAAACCAATATTAATTGCAGTAGGGAATGATTCATTTAATATCTTGTATGATAATCTACACAATGAATACGACATACACAAAATAACACATTACTCTGCCAGAATAAAGAAAAAAGATTATAGGGAAGAAATATTGGAATTAGAAGAACTACTTGAAGAATAACATTAACGATTGCCATTTGAGATTTGAAATTTATTTTCCCATTCACTGTGATATATGCACTGGTTGAATCAGGTTTGATTTTCAATATTGTAGACATCAATGTAAAGTCAGCAAATAGAAAAATAAAAAACAATAGCTATTAATTTAAATTAATATTTACATTAATAATTCAATAGCCAACTTTAAAATCAAATTACAAGAAAGAATCCTTTGCATAATTTACCAGTTTGATAAATAAATCTCTATTTTCTTGATATTCATCAAATTTATAAATCTTTACTTGATATCTTTTATCTCTAATCTGGTAAGAATATTCTAAGCCTGAATCTTCCAATGCATTGCTAAGTTCATCATTTTCAGGTCCTTTGAATCGCAAATTTAAGAATTTTTTCATTGGTTTAAATGACATGAAGTTCTTTGCAACACCATTGATGGCAAGCCCTATATAAAATTTGTTATATTTCAATTCGTAGCCAGAAATTAAATCCGCTAAGTCTTCATATATTGAATCAACGATATCTATTACATTTTTTGTACTTTTCTCATTAAGCCAATAGTTTCTATCTGTTGTTATTAATTCTTCCTCTTCATCAGTACCTAAATCAATTCTATCCATTACTTTTGTAAAAACAATACAAACATCTTCACCATACTCGTATGCTGAAATTTGTAATGCAATAAGAGGAATTGCACCATTAAACAGTGAAATTACATTCATAAACCTTCCAGTTATTCCTTCTGCAACAATCACTGCACAATGATCATATTGAGGGTATCGTTTTTTCTCAGTATCCCAATACTCAATTGTTCTAATTATATGGCTTGGATCAGTTGAACCCAATTGTATTTCTACTTCATATCTATTTCCATCATCATCAGCTAATAAAATGTCAAGTCGTCCACCTGCTGGTTGAATCTTTTCCCTTTGAATTGCAGTCAAGTCTCCAAGACCTAATACAGACGGATTATTAAAAATAAACTCTTGTATCATATCTTCATTGATTTTAGGATTATTTTTTAATGGTATTTTATTCAATGTCTTTAATGCCATAAATTTTACTCCATAATTTGATAAATCTGATTATTATTTTTTTATTAAAAGTTATTATAATTTATGAGCATATTGCATTAACATTAACATTATATTTGAAAAATAGTTGATGTATAATTTTTATATAAAATAATTAAATAAAATTAATGAATATTACCCATAAATGTTAATTAAGAAAATAATATATATTTTAGTATAAAAAGTTTTTAGAAAAAAACTAAAGTAACGTATATTTTTTTGTGATAAAATGAAAATAGCAATAGTATCTGGAAAAGATGAAGGGCCAACTAAACTAAATGCATTTGACAATGCTCTTAGTAAAGCAGGAATTGGAGATGTGAATTTAATTAAAGTATCAAGTATGCTTGAAGCAAATACAGAAATCCAAAATCTTCCAAAGTTAAAACCTGGAGCAATGGTTAATTGTGTTCTCTCAACAGTAACTTCTGATAAATCCCAGGATGAGATAACTGCAATAGTTGCAGTTGCTATAGGTGAAAAACTAGGTTGTGTAGTTGAAACAAGTGGAATAAATAAGGATGTTGAAAAATTAAAGGATAAAGCTATTTTTATGGTAAAATATATGATGGAAAAACGAAACGAAAAAATAGAAGAGCTTATTGTTGAAGATATAACTCACAAAGTATCAGAAATAGGCAGTGTTGTTGCATCGGTTGTTTATTTGAATGATGAAATAATTGAGGGATAAAATGAACCAGAAAGAGAAAAAAATAGCTTCAAACCTGGCATACGAAATTATAAAAAAAGTCGGAAAAGCTATACGCCCATATGTTGGAAATCCGGAATCAGGAGAAACAATAAAAATCGGAGCTGATGGAACACCAACATCCTACATAGACATTATAGCTGAAGAGGAAATAATTAACATATTAAAAAACGCACCGCACTACTCCTATTTAGTAAGTGAAGAAATAGGGGAACTAAGACTGGGAAATGGTGAGAAAACAAGCATTACTCTTACACACGAGCTTAGACGAACAGATATTCCTGCAGAAAAAAAACCTAAATTTATATTTCTCATAGATCCTCTTGACGGTACAAGTAATGCTATTAAAGAAATACCTGCATATGGAATTTCAGTAGCAGTTGCAAATGTCCCTGAAGGAAGACTGGCTACATTAGATGATGTTGAACTTGGATTTGTAAGCAATTTTAGTAATGGTAACTTTTTTGAAGCTGAAAAAGGCAAAGGATGCTGGCTTAACAATGAAGAGGTTCACCCAACAGATGTTGTTAATATAAGCCATATGTCACTTGGAGGATTTACTAAAAGCAGTACAATAACTGCTTCAAAGCTTGTAGATAATGCTCGAAGAATGAGAGTGTTGGGTTCTGTTGTTTTAGAACTTTCATATGTGGCAAGTGGAAAATATGATGCATTTCTAGATCTTAGGGGAAGCAGAATAATAGATATTGCCGCATCAAAGCTGATTCTTGAAGAAGCAGGAGGAATAATCACCAATAAATACGGGGAAAAGCTTAACAATAAACTTAGCATTTATGAAAAAACCATTGTTGTAGCAGCAAATAATGAAATTCTCCATAATCAAATAGTCAATGAACTTAACAATAATGAGGCTGATGTTATTGGTGAAGTGGCTATTGTTAGTCGTTTAGATGAATATAAATCAATATTATATTCTGCAAAAATAATAAATTACCTTTTAATGAATGGTGTTGAAGTAGTAATTGAAAGTGATTTGGCTAAAAAGTTAGAAGAACTTAAAACTGACCCCGATCTTCCAAATATTATAAAACAAACACAGGAAGATGCTCCTAGTATTGCAGATCAAATCAAAAAACTTAAACTTGATATTAATTATAAACTACTTAGCAAAAATATTGCAGACTTCAATTCAGACATGATAATTATTCTTGGAGGAGACGGAACCCTTTTAAGAACTCAAAGTAAAATGAGAAAAGAAATCCCAATTTTCGGGATAAATATGGGCACAGTAGGATTTTTAACTGAAATTGAAGTTAAAGATACTTTTAAAACCTTAAAAAAGATTTTGAAAGGAGACTATTTTATAGAAGAACGATCAAAGCTTATTGTATCTCATGAAAACCACAGATACTCTGCTTTAAACGAAGTTGTGATAAAAACAGATAAGCCTTCAAAAATGCTGCATTTTGAAGTGATTGTTGATGGTGAGGTTATAGAAGAATTTAGAGCAGATGGTCTGATTGTATCTACACCAAGCGGTTCTACAGCCTATGCAATGTCAGCCGGAGGCCCTATAGTTGATCCGAAACTGGAAGCATTTATCATCATACCGATTTGCCCTTATAAATTAGGCATACGACCATTTGTAGTGTCTGATAAAAGTGAAATTAATGTAAGACTTCTTAAAAAAGGTAAAAAAGCAATATTTGTAATGGATGGGCAAATAAATGAAGATGCAGAATATGAAGAAGAGATTAAGTTTAAAAAATCTGAAAAAAACGTGTACTTCATAAGAACATCTAAAAAATACTTCTACAAAAAAGTTAAGGATAAATTAAACGAAGGCGGAATTAGTGCAGAGCCAAGGTGCTTATAATGGATGTAGCGATTATAGATGCAACACATGGAGGAGTTAAATTAGCTGTTGAGTTTTCAAAACTTAATAAATATGAAAATATTTACCTCCATGACATTTATAATACTTTAAAAGATGAAGACAAATCCAGATTATATATTAAAAATGTCCAGGTAGCTGATTTGGACCAGATAAATTCAAAGGAATTGCTTGTAATTAGTCCTGTGCACTTGCCTTTAACTGAAAACCAACTGAAAAATAAGATCAACTCAGAGAAATATTCATTTATAAACCACCACGAAGCTATTAATCTTTTAACACATGACTTTTTTAAAAAGCATGAAGATATATTAAAAATTGAAATTACTGGAGTTAAAGGAAAAACCAGTTCTGTTTTTTTATTAAAAGAAATATTGAAAGATTTCAATCCTTTAATACTTAGCAGCCTCGGCATTATCCAATCTAGAGATGAAAAGGACATTCTTCTTAAAAAGAACATTAGCATAACACCGGCAAACATAAAAGAAGCAATTGATTTGGCCTATAGGATTGATAATCCTCAATGTAACTTAGGCTGTAAGAAAACAGAACAGACAGACAACATAAATTATAAAAGCATTATTCTGGAAAGTTCTTTAGGAGTTACTGGAATTGGAGATGTTGGTTTACTTACAAATATTGTTGAAAACTACCCTATAGCCAATAATAACAGTGATGCTAAAACTGCAAAGTCACAAGTGTTTAGATGTAGAAGAATTGCAGTTAATCAAAAGACATTAGATAAATACTATAAAAAACAGGCTGATGAATACAAATCAAAAATAAATACCTTTTCAGCTGATGATTTGAAAAGTAATGTAAGAGCCTTAAATATTAATTATAATTTAAATCAGACTACTTTTAAAATTGTTTATGAAAATGTTAAAACCATTAACAACAATAACATTTCCGGAGAATTTAACATTGAAAGCTTTGCAATAGGAAAACATCATGTTGAAAATATTTTAGGTGCTGTAACTGTTGCACTTACCTTAGAAATTTCAGAAAATCAGATAATAAACGGATTATCCAATTATAAAGGAATTGAAGGCAGAACACAACTTGAACAGGTTAATGGTTTAACAATAATTAAAGAAATAAATCCTGGAATCAATTCTAAAGCAATTGAATTTTCAATAAATATGCTTAAAAACCCTGAAAAATGGTCAATTATCATTGGGGGAGATTATGGAATTACCTGTGAGGAAATTGATGAAGATAAAGTATGTCAGGTAATAAAAAATAGGGAAAATCTAATTCTTACAGGAGCTGTTGGAAAAAGTCTGAATAAACATTTAAATGGAAATTTTGTTGAAAGTTATGAAGATGCAATTGATAATGCAATTAACAATAATTTAAATGTTCTTTTTATATACCGTTCAGATTATCGTAAATTATCTCAAAGATAATATTTATTCATTCAATATTTATAAAAAACCACATAACTTATAAGTTAAAACCAATATATAAATAATAAAATAGAATTATTTAATCTGCAAAATACTTCACATAATTAAAAATTTTCTGATGAAAATAATGGAGACGATTAGTTGATTGTAGGAACTAGAGGAAGTCAATTAGCATTAGCGCAAACTAAACAAGTATGTGACGAATTATCAAAAATAACAAAAGAAAAACCTCAAATTGAAGTCATAAAAACAAAGGGAGATAAAATAACAGAATCCCAATTATACAATATGGACTCAAAAGGGTTATTTACAAAAGAACTTGATAAAGCACTGCTTGAAGAAGAAGTTGAATTTACAGTACATAGTTTTAAAGATCTACCTACAGAACTAAACGAAGAACTTGAAATAATCGCAGTTCCTAAAAGAGAATCCCCAAATGATGTATTAATATCAAATAAATCATGGGATGAACTTGCAAAAGGTTCAACATTAGGAAGCAGTAGCCTTAGACGAGAAGCATTCTGTAACCATTATAAAAAAGGATTTGAACTAAAACCTCTAAGAGGAAATGTTGAAACTAGAATTAAAAAAGTCCTAAATAATGAGTTAGATGCTACAATAATGGCCGAAGCTGGTTTAAAAAGACTTAACTTAACAAAATATATTAAAACAGTATTTCCAACAAATTACATAACCCCCGCAGCAGGCCAAGGTGCTATAGCTATTATGATTAGAAAAGACTCTGATAAAAAAGAAATATTTTCAAAATTAAATAATTATAATTCAATGACAGAAGTATTTGGAGAGAAAACCGTACTGGAAACATTAGGTGTTGGATGTCAATGGCCAATAGGCTGTTTAGCACAAGTTAAAGATAAAAAATTCAATTTATATTCTATACTGCTAGATAAAAACGGAGATATCCTAAAAGAATGTAATGTTTCCGGATCCATACGGGAAGCAAAAGACCTAGGAATGCAAATAGGTAAAAAATTTGAAGAATATATATAAACGGAGGCAGAATTGTGAGAACTGTAAATGTAGGTGTTATAGGCGTTGGAGCAATGGGATATAATCATGCTCGAGTATATTATAAATTAGAAAACGCAAATTTAGTAGCTGTTTCTGATGTCAGTGAAAAAACCTTAAATAAGGTCTGTAAAAAATACGACACAAAAGGATATAGTGATTACCGAGAACTACTTGAAAACCCTGATATAGAAGTTGTAAGTGTCTGTGTACCAACAACATTCCACCACGGAATTGTAATGGAAGCAATAAAACATGGAAAACATGTACTTGTAGAAAAACCAATAGCATTTACCCTAGATGAAGCAAAAGAAATGATTAACGCTGCAAAAGAAAACAATGTCATTCTTGGAACTGGACATGTAGAACGATTTAATCCAGCAGTTCAAAAAGCTAAAGAATTAATTGAAAACGATGTTATTGGAGATGTTGTATCTGCTTCAGCAAAAAGAGTAGGACCATTCCCTCCAAGAATACAAGATGTAGGAGTTACAATTGATTTAGCTATCCACGATTTAGATGTAATGT
>CAYPJH010000373.1:0-5704 GCA_964411035.1 uncultured Methanobrevibacter sp.
TTCTAAATTATTTAAAAACTCTAAAACTGAAGAGTTTAGATCAATTATTACGGGTTCGGCTGCAGGCCTTGCAGCAACATTTAATGCACCTCTTTCAGGTGTTATTTTTTCTTTAGAAGAAATTAATCATAGTTTTGATAAGACAATTATTTTTATAGGTCTTGTAGCAGTTATTGTAGCTGATTTTATATCTAAAATGTTTTTTGGACAGTTAACAGTATTCCAGTTTCAAAATTCCCATGTTCCATTAAACTATTATTGGCTATTTATATTATTGGGTTTGATTTTAGGACTTTTAGGTTATATTTACAATTGGGGTATGATTAAGGGAACAGATATTGTAGGTAGGGCTACTAACATTCCTATTGAAGTAAAATTAATATTTACATTTATTACTGTTGGTGTAGTTTCATTATATGTTCCTGAAATATTATGTGGTGGCCATTCAATGATTGAAATGCTTTATGTAGCTATGCCTCCTTTATCTGTTATAATCTTTCTTTTGATTGCCAAATATCTTTTAAGTTTAATTTCTTTTTCATCAGGAGCTCCAGGAGGCATATTCTTTCCTTTGCTTGTTTTAGGTGCATATATTGGAGCGGCATTTGGAAGCTTTTTTATTCCAATCTTCGGATTGCCTAGTTATTGCATTTATAAATTTATAATAATTTCAATGGCAGGCTTTTTTACAGCTACGGTAAGGGCACCTATTACAGGTATTGTTTTAATTTCCGAAATGACAGGAAGTACAGAGAGTCTTGTAGCATCATTAATTGTATGCATTATAGCTTACATTATTCCAACACTTTTCAATAACAAACCAATTTACGAGTCCTTACTTTCAAGAATATTGTCCAACAATAAAATTCCACAAGAAAATAGTAAGGGGAGGCATATATTAAAAGGTTATACAGTACCTTTGAACAGTTTTTTAATAGGAATGAAAATTGAGGATGTTCAGCTTTCAAATAATTCAATAATAGTATCTATACTAAGAGAGAATAGCTACCTAATAGCAAACAACGACACTGAAATAAAATTTGCAGATGAACTTTACATATTAATAGATCAGGAATCCTACCCATTTGAAAACAAGGAAATAATTTCCATGATTAATAATCAAGATAAGAGATGATTTATATGAACCCTATTTTTCAAAGAACAAGTGTTAGAAAATTTTCCAATATGGAAATAGACATTGAAGAAGTTAAAAATTTAATAAAGGCAGGAATGCAGGCACCATCAGCATGCAACTCACAGCCATGGGAATTTTTAATAGTAACTGAAAAAGAAGATAAAATAGCAGTTAGTCAAATGAGTCAATATGCCAAACCTGCAGCTAATGCAGATAAACTAATAATAACAATGGCTAATTTAGATAAATTAAAAAAAACAAAAACAGAAAAATGGTTTTGTCAAGATTTATCTGCATGTAATGAAAATATTCTACTTCAAGCAACAGCCAAAGGTATAGGTGCCGTATGGTTAGGTTTCTATCCAGACGAAAAAAGAGTGGAAAATTTAAGAAATTACTTTAAAATACCAGAAAGCATCATTCCATTTTCAGTAATAGCACTGGGATTTCCAGAAGAAGAACCAACACCACGTAAAAATTTCAACCCGGAAAAAATACACATTGGAAGATACTAAAAAAAATAGTGTAAATATCTTTATCTAAAAAAATAGATAAAAAGATATTTTACATTAAAAAATTATTCTTCTAAACCAAAAGACTTTTTAAGTAAATCTACATTCACATATCCTTTTTTGTAGATTTTACCAGTAGTCATGTCGTTAATTACAACTTCAGCTGGAGCAAACATTCCTTTATCAATTTTATAGAAATCAAATTCAGCTTCTTTAAATACATCAAAGAATGGTTTTCCATATCCATCAGCAGCAGAAGATGGTAATTTTGAAGCAACATCGCTTATATCATCATTTTCATCTGATTCAACATAATAATAGGTTCTTCCACCAAATAAAACAGCATCATTTGTTTTACCCATAGCTTTTAATCCATCAGGGTCAATTGGTGCAATAGGTGCAATACCAGCTGCATGTTTAACTTTTCTTACATCAAAACCAATAGCTTCCATCATTTTATAGGTACCGTTTTCAACTACTCTTCCAGAAATTTGAATAGAACCTACAAGAGAGGATGTTGGAGCTACAAGTAAATAAACATCTTCAACTTTAACATTACATTCCTCAGCAATATATTCCGCTACATCTTCACCAGGAAGTACATCAGCTTCTAAAGTTAAAATAGCTAAATCAGCTTCTGTATCTTCATAGTCGATTTCTTCATATGTTTCAGCAGGCTTTTTAGCTATTGCTCTTGCAGGACCGGATCCAAGTGCGAAAAAGTCACCTACAGATACAGACCATCCTGCTTTTTGAGAACCTAATGTGGAAATTGCAGGGGAATCAGTTTTTATTTTAACTGAAGGAAGAGCGAATTTTTCAGATAAATCTCCAGGTATAGAGATTCCGACATCTGCTAATCCACCAAGACAAACTTTAGTATAAAGTTCACCAGCTTTAAAACTTCCATCTACATTTACACCACAATCAATAACGGTAGCTCCATTTGGTAGTTTTTCTACACTAATGTTTAATTCATTAGAACGTTTAATCATTTCGTCAACAGTTTTTTTAGCTTCTATATTTACGCTTACCATGATATAAACCTCATTGATATATAATAATTATTATATTAATATTATTATTTATAATTAAGTACCCTGATTATGATACAAAATTAAATTAAATATCATTATCCTATTTAGCTGGAAAAAAAATAGAATGATAAATAATATTCCTACCATAAGGGACCATTTTCAAATAATTGAAAAATATATATGAGATTAAAATTATGCAAGAATATGTTCCTGGTGAAGACATATTTCTGAAGTAACACCTTTAAATAATGGTAAAAAAGTAATTTTAAAAGGAATTATAATGAATTAAAATTTAAATATTAAAATTCTGGTTTTGTTGCAAATAAGAGATGGAAGATAATAATAGTTGCAATTAAAAAATACAAAAATAAATACTGTGGTAATTGAAGTAATCTCTGTTAGCTATGATTTTGCAATGAATTATTATTTTAATATATTCAAGTATTGTTAAACATAATTCTAATATCCTACTGCATATAATTGAATTTGTTGGAGAATTATAAGGTATTAACAGCATATCACTCATAAGAATACAGTATAACCTTAAAAAAAACACCACAATGCAGATATATATTATTAAAACATTGAAATAGATTATTAAACTCTAAATATGAAATTAAACGTGAAAATTGGTCTTTATCCAGATATTACATATTTGATTTATAGCGGATTAAGAAAAACGACGAATTAAAGTGTCTTTTAGCCTTTTTTAGATTATTAAATTAAATATAATTGTTTTTTCTATCAGATGGGTATTAATATTTATATCATGTAATATAAACTTATACATGGTGAAAAAAATGGAAACTAAAGATTTATTTAAAAATTCACTATCTTATCCATTAAATGATTATAAAAAATTAATAATTTTAGGAGTTATTTTTATCATTGTTAATATATATACTATTTATAATGGAATGGGTGGAAAAAATACAATATTAACAACGGTCTTATCAATTATAGGTTTTATTGTTGGAATAATTTCCTCTGGATATTTATTGTCAATTATTAAAAATACTATTGATGGTTCAGATATTATGCCTGATTTCCAAATAAAAGAAAATTTAATATTGGGAATTAAAAACTATATTCTAGCATTTATTTATTTTATAATTCCAGTAGCTATTGTTTTAGTTGTAGCATGGGCAACAGGACTTTTAGGTTCAATATTATCTGTATCTGATTGGACAAAAATTCCTGAAGCAACATTAAATACAATTATGGCATCTGGAAGTATTACATTACTTGTAGCTATTGTTCTATTTGTAATTTTTGGAGCTTTAGAAATTATAGGTGAATGCAGATTAGCTGAAAGTAATAGTTTATCTGAAGGTTTAAATATCAAAGAAGTTGTAAGCGATATTTCAGATATTGGTTTAGGTAATTTTGTTATTTGGTTAGTATTATTTGTAATAATTTCATTGATTTTAGCAATAATATATGGTTTTATATCCATAATACCATTTATTGGATTAATTATTTCATCTATTATTGTATCACCATTTATAGCAATATTTACATCTAGATCTATGGGATTAATTTATGCAAATAAATAAAATCCCAATTTTTCTTTTTTTTAATGCATATATCCAGGATGTCTAACTATATTATATGAAATTTTCATGTTCATTTTTAATTAATTTTTCAAATATTTTTTTTAAAAAAGCACTATTTTGTTTGATTTTTATACATTGTTATTTTAAAATTAGTATAACTCTTTCAGACTTATAATTTTTATACAGTTTATTTTCATAGAATTATTTTATAGATTTATCAATCACCTAATTTTTCACAATTATGTTTATTAATATTGATGTATGATTATACATTTCCATAATTTTCAATTGAAAAAAATTATACATTTCAATATAAAATTTCATTCTTTTGCATATGTTGTATTATTAATTTTTTGTTTGTTTGAATAAAAATGTGTAATAACAATATTTATTAATAAGTTTGTATATATTATTAATTGCAATGTTTTGGTAATGCATTGTGGAGATGAAAAAATGAAATTTGTAATAACAATAAACGACAAAGAATATGTGGCAAATATGGTTGATAGTGAAGTAGTTGATCAAATAGCGGCATTATGTCCTTTTGAAGCTAACTACAAAAGTTATCAACAGCATGAATATTTCACTAAACTTCCAATTGAAGTAAAAGACGATGGTTGCCGTTTAACAACAAAAGCGGTTAAAAATAAATTGTATTATTTTAAAAAATGGAATTCCTTTGCAATAACTTTTGATGATGCGAACATCAGTCCAAATTCTTTTGTTCATGTAGGAGATTTTGAAGAAGATGTAAGCGAATATCTTAATAGTAAAGGTAGAAATGTTCATGTGCATTGTGATGTAGCTCCTGCTTGAGCTACTTCACTTTGATTTTTTTATTATTTTTAAGAAAAATCTGCTAAAAACATATAAATATTAGCTAAACTTAATTTTAAAGCTTATTTTTAATTTTAATTTGTAAATTTTAATTTTTCCAGATACCCTTCGATCAATGCTATTAATTTAATTTTATATTTTTTCAATTTAATTTTTTCTTGATCTTCATAAAATAAATTATGAAATTAGTTTTAAAAAAATAAATATTAAGAATCAATAATAGCAATAACAGATAGTCAATGGTTATTTTTAAAAGTAATTTCTTATTTTTAAATAATATTAATTTTCAATAAAAATTGCAATAATTTTTCATAGTTTTTGTTAGACATATTTCGCTCGCTATTGAATGTGCTATGTGTTTTATGGCGTTGACCTAAGTACATTGTATAATTACAACTTTTACTATGATGGTTGCTTTTCCACATATAGCTATAATATTTAAACTTAATATTCATTATATTAATTTATATTATTACAATTTCATGAGTGCCTAATTTTTTAGGTATGATGTAAGTTTTGTAGATGTGGTGAAATTTGATTGTTATATTTTATATCATCAATTGTGTAAATACTCGTCTATATTTTTAAGTGTGTACTTCTAATTAGTTTAGCATTTATATCTGCTAT
>CAYPJH010000374.1:0-3661 GCA_964411035.1 uncultured Methanobrevibacter sp.
TAGAAATAAAAGGCAAGAATGCAGGCAAAGAAGTTAAAAGTGGAAGGCTGCATTGTACTGGGTCCATAATTTGCACGTGCTGATTAATAGCTCTAAGATCCTGAAGCAATCTTCACTTGCCAGAACTTTTCTTTATTACAACCTTTACTAACCCAAACATAGAATTAGGCGTATCAGCATCAGACCACATTATTTTCAATGACCACTATCCGGGATATGCCTATGATTACTTTCCAGGCCAACGTATATACTTAGATAGTTCTCATCGATTAAAATATGGAATAAGGTTAGTATGAAAGATAAAAAAGGAATGATGACCGGTGAAATTATAATGCTGTTTATTATAATAGTCTTAATAATAGGAATAATCACTACTTTCACAGAAAAGGCCAACACCCAAATAACTAATAAAATAAGCTCTGAGAATATGGACAAAAAAGCAATAGAATTTTGTGATAACTTAATTAATAACCCCGGAACGCCAAAAAACTGGCAAGAGCTAAAAAATAAAAATAATGTAATAATTGGATTAAGCCTTGTAAATGAAAACAATGCATCAGTTGTAAATAGTGTTGATTACTCAAAACTAATGGCACTAAGTAGTGATTATGATAAACTAATAACTAAAAAAGTATTTGATAATCAATATAAAAGTTCAATTACACTAACACCCCTTACAGGAACTGTACCAAAAATAGAAATTGGAAATAAAAATATGGAACATCCTACAACAGTTAACAGGATAGTTACTTGTGATTTTTTCAAAAAATATCAGATAAATAGCTTTAAAAATGATGGTGAATGTAACCGTTACCACATTACAACACATTCATGTAATCATTTTAAAATCTATAACAATTGGCTTAAAAAGATGGATTATTATCTGTTATTTGAACCAAACAGCTATAAAAATTACTATTGGAGTATTGATAGCACACAAATTCCAGATATTCCTAAAAAGGCAGATAATGAAAAAATATATTTAAATCCAATAATTGATAAAAAAATTTTGCTTGTAAATGACGGCATTATTTTCATCCACATTAACCAAAAAAATCCGAAAGCTATTATTGTAGCTGTTCCAAAAGATTTTGATAAAAATAAGATATATTATGATTACTTCGTTCCAACAGAATGTAATCTGAAAATTCAGATAGCTAAATGATAATTACGCCTGTAACAATAAGAGAAACAACAACCAAAATCAAACTTGAAATAGAATCAGTAATACTGGTTGATATTGGAATTACAACATTATCAGGATCTAAATTATGCCTATATGAAATTATAGAAACATAAAATACAATAAGTATCATTATAGGAATTAAAATAAGTCCTGAAATACTGCTTATTTCCATTATCTTTATATATCCCAATCCTTTTACACCAAAAATATGTGATGCTGCCTGTGCAAGAAAACCTATGGTAGGATAGATTAGAACAGATAATATTAAAATTAATAAAAAATTGAAATTAGTATTCTTTTTAGGTTTAAATATTGGTTCTATTAAACCTGAATGAAGTCCTGAAGATATTCTGGCTCCTAGAATACTTATTATACTTCCACTTTCACCTGAAAATAGAGGCATTAAAGTTAAAAGGGTTGGATTTGTAAGAAGTGTTTGAATAGCTGTGTTAAATATTCCTCCTGCAAAAACACCTAAAATAGAGCAAACAAATAATACTGGTGTTGATTGTGAAATAATCTCTTTTGTTTCTTCATTAACTTTTATACTATAAATAAATCCAGAAATGATTATTATGATAAATAATATAAAAATAACATATTTTAAAATTATGCTGAAGTTAAATAGAGACAATATTAGAATAGCTAAAATAATTGCTGGAAGTGTAAAAAGATCACCGAATCCTGCAATTATAGGTGCTGTAATATTATCCGGATCCCATCCATTTTGAAAACTTTTAAGAGAAACAAACATTGTAATAGGAAGCATTATAATATTTGATATGATTCCTGCAATAATACTAATTAAGGCTAAATCAACAAAGCTTATACTATTAAAATCAAATAAAATACATATTATTTTTGCAATTAAAGCTAAGCTAAAGGACAGTATTAATGTTAGAATTAATGATGCTAAAATATTATTAGTTAATGTTTCTGATTTTTTAAGTTCAGGGGTTAAAATACCTATATGAAGATTTGTAGATAATCTTGAACCAAAAGAACTGAAAATATTTCCTCTCATTCCTATTGCTCCAGGAATAAGAACTAGTAAACCAGGATATTTTTCTAAAAAATAGGTCATATTTCCTAAAATTAAACCTGCTACCAAGTCTCCGCAAGCACAGATAAGCAGAGCAATAAGACCTTCTTTTACACTTCTTTTATGATCTTCTAAAAATTCAGCGAAATATTTTTTAAATCTGTTATTTTTAAAACTAAACTGTTTACAGGAATTGTCAATATTTCTAAATAAAAATATTATTGAATTAACAAAAAACATTGGAATAGCTGATAAAATATGTCGAATCAACTTCGCTAGACTTTTGTCCTTCATATTTATCACCCATTATCATGTTTTTCACCTTAAAAAATAAAATTTAATCATCTGCTGCTTCTAATTTTTCCGGAATTTCTTCTAAAAGAATTTCTCCACTAGCTAATTTATATAATACATCAGCACCTGCTTCTGTACCTTTTGAGAGAAGTACATCTCCATCAATAATAACTGTGTCTTTATTTGGACCGTATATCCAATTGTCACCACGTCTAATAGCTATTACTCTCATACCTGTACGATTTACAAGTAATAAATCTCCTAATGATTGATTTACTAATTCAGAACTAGCATCTACAAGTGCTCTTACAATCATTTTTTCTGATTCTTCCATAACCATTTTAAATACAGGGTGTGGCTTAAATCCTGTTATTACCAAATCAGCAATATCTTTAGCTGCATTTGCCATGCTTTCAGCAGCTTCAGCAATTTCTAGAAGTGCTGTTAATTTTTCAGCATCTTCATATGTTCGTGCTGCTACCAGAGATTGTTTCTTAATCTCATAATTCATTGAATTAACCCTATTTTCAAGTTTTAAAACTTCTTCTGCTGCATCTTTACTGTTAAATAAAACAGCAGAATATGCTAAATCCACCATAAGTTCCGACATATTTTTCATTTCAATTAAAATATTTTTAATAGACAACCAACTACCCCCTATAAATCATAAGGATTATTATTAAGTAAACAAGCTCTTCTAAGTTTTAGTAAAATTTTCTTTTTTGTTTTTAAATCATCAACATCATCTAATATTTCTGTTAATGCTTCACGAACGGCATTGACGCCTTCAGGAGTGTGAATCCAATTACAGTCTTTACAGTTCCATACTCCTTTACCCTTAATCCAATTTCCCCCTGTTGAACTGTCTCCACATGGATAAAATGGACAATAGCAGAAGTCACAATACTGACCATCATAATGACATGGATAAAAGTCACATTCCCTATTTTCTCCATGGGCTATTTCCCCGTTTAAGAATTTTTCATAATGTTCCCTTGAAAGCTGATGAATATCTGATCTGATTACATATCCTCTTGGTGTCACTAATTTTCCTTCCTGAATATATGTTAAATCATTCCCAACTATTAAAGTACAGGACATATTAACAATATCTTCAGTTTAATCTTTAATTTTAACAA
>CAYPJH010000375.1:0-2467 GCA_964411035.1 uncultured Methanobrevibacter sp.
ATATTTATTATCTTTTTTAAACCCCACATGACTTGAGTACACATAGTTTTATGGCATTCGCTCATTTTTGGTGAATTCCCAAAGTAAATTCCACAGTGGAAACGTGGTGGAATTTAGTATGAGAAATGGGTGGAAATTAGTTTGGGAAACGTAGTAAAAATGGGTAAAGAGGGGCGAAAATGGTGAAAAAAGGGACAATATTTCCGAATCGGGGCGCACCTAAATAAGCCTGAGATGTGATTTCCCAGACTAAATTCCAGCATGAGCTGAATTTACTTTAAGAAAACTGCTTGAGCAATTTCGCTGTTTGAATTACCTCTCCGGGAGGAACATAGGAGATTCCCAAAAGCTCTGCGAGCTCCACGGAGTATGTAAATGCAAACATATCATAAGCACTTTTACCATTGAACTGCTTCCTCTTAACGGCGTTAATATGAGAGAAAATCATATTGACATTATCTTGAGTAAAACTATCAAAGGAAGTGCCCGATGCGACGATACCACGAAACAGTGTATGGTTGTTTTCAACGTGTGGCTTCTGGTACGGTGCGCCCGGATCGCAGAAGAACATTCTGGTTTCGGTTTCACCATCCGAATTGTTTTCAAAAGCGAAAACATCACTGAATTCACCACCGTTGTCAGTCAGGAGTACAGGGAAGGTATCTCCGAAACGCAATCCAACACTTTCAAACCGTTCTTTTAGCATGAGGATTTTCTTTGCGGCTTCTGCTGCTGTCTTGTTGTCAAGGAGAATACCGAACATGAAGTTCACATTGACGAATTGGAACGTCATGATAAGCTTTCCACCGATTCTTCCGATTACGGTATCCATCTCAACGTAATTGGTTGAAGGATTTTCTTCGATAAATAACAGAAAATCCTCAAATCTTCTGCCAACCTTAACGCCTTTGGGAACGTATTCCCCATTGTTTTTCTTTCGTGGCTTGAACTTCACGGCACGAGGAAGGTCAATCTTCGATATTGAGTAGTAACCACGCTCAATATGACGATAGACGGTTGATTTGGAGACGGACAGATTATTAGCTTGTATTGCATGATAGACGTTCTGCCTGTTTTTTATCGCTGCGGAGAGGATTCGTTCGGTTCGGTAGAATTCCTCTTTGTTAAGAGGTATGCCTTCCCTTGACTCAACCAATACGGTTTCGTATTCGGTTTGAGCGAGCTTGGCTTTGTAGTACCTGCGAGGGTAGATGCAGTTGCTGTGGCTACGCTTCGGACAGTTGTTACATACAAACGGAGCTTTCAAAAGCTTCGGACAGCATTCGCCCGTCTTCGTGAAGCTGTTTGTGTGGATGTGTCCATGAAGCTTGACTTCCTTGGATACGGTCGTAGGATCTTTCCCGATCCTCTCAGCGATCTTCTTGAATGTCATTCCCTTGTACAGACATTCTTGAATCTCGATTCGATCATCGAGGGTCATGTGCTTGTTTTTCTTTTCTGGGATCATAGTCTGAGACCTCCTTTCCCAGACTAAATTCTACCACGTTTCCTTTCCCACACTAAATTCCACTGCAAATTCCACTGTGGAATTTACTTTGGGAATTCACCAACTTTCAAAAAATAGGTACAGAAAGCCAGAAAAATCAAAAAAGCCCTTGACTTTTCTGGTTTTTTCATGTATAATTGATAGTACCTACTAAGTACTATAGAAGTTGAGGTGTGTATTATGTATCCCGAATGGGTTGAGCGT
The DNA here is from genome assembly GCA_964411035.1 of uncultured Methanobrevibacter sp. Classification (GTDB taxonomy): domain Archaea; phylum Methanobacteriota; class Methanobacteria; order Methanobacteriales; family Methanobacteriaceae; genus Methanocatella. Next base: position 1,712 of record CAYPJH010000375.1, read on the forward strand.
TACCGTGGAAAAGGCAAGGAGATTAAGAAGATCCGAGATTCGTATTATCTGTACGAGAGGAAAACTGTATGGGACAAGGAGAAGAAGCAGCCTAAGAAAATCAGTGGAGCGTACCTCGGTAAGATTACGGAAGAAGGATTGGTTTCGCCTAAGAGGAAGATGGTATCCGGTGAAGTAGCAGTCGGTATTGCTGACAAGCAGTACGGAGCAACGGCTTTCTTAGAAAGTCTCGGTATGGATATCAAAGAAAGACTGCAAAAACACTTCCCTGAAATATGGGAATACATCTGGGTGTTGGCTCTTCTGCGGACAGAAGATCCACAGCCATTCAAACGCATGGAACAAGCCTATGAGCATTCATGGTTATCGGAAAAGTATTCGGGGCTAAATCTCTCAAAGCAGAAGCTCAGCAGTCTACTGAGGTGTCTGGGAGACATGCGTGGGCAAAGTTTGGATTTCATGCGTGAATACATTCAGAATGTTGAGCACCTTATTTTTGATGGAACAAGAATCACTACATTTTCGGAGGAAATGCAGTTAGCACAGATTGGTTATAACTCTCAGCATTCCTTTGACCCACAGGTGAATTTGGTGTACGCTTTCTCCTCCGGTGGGACAACCTTCCCGGTATACTTCAGACCTGTTTCCGGAAGTATCTGTGATGTTACAGCATTCAAAGCTTGTTGTGAAGAATTAGGCACAGACAGCTCGGTTATCATTGCAGATAAGGGGTTTGGTTCTGCTAAGAATTTTCAG
>CAYPJH010000376.1:0-6440 GCA_964411035.1 uncultured Methanobrevibacter sp.
ATCACCGTCAAAATAATATAATAATTTCAAATGTAAAAATAATATAAAATACAAAACTAATTATATTTTCAATAGTATTATTTCCAGTGATAATATATAAAATTAATAGTAAATAAACTTTATTATTTTAAAATTTTGAAAAAAATAACGATAGAAAGATAAATCTACAAATAATCAATCAAAATCTTTTAAAATAATCTTAAAACTGTTTAAAAATCTATTTATAAAAAAATAAAAATAAATGAAATAATGAAATTGCCATTGTAAATGGTTTGATTTCATATGTAAAAATTAAGTAATATATAAACATAGAGAGTGAGGTGTATTTCAAGTGTAACATTATTTTCAAAAAACAAAAAATGATGACGTGCATTTCAAGTGTAAAAATAAATTTAAATAACAAAAATAAATTTAGAATAAGAGAACATTTTCAACTGTATTTTACAGTTGAAATATACCCCTTCATTCCATCAAGACCTTCGAAACAGTTACACTTGAAACATATGTCTCTCTCTCTTCAACCAAATAAAAAAAAAATTACATAAACATAACATTATCATCAGAAGAAGGAGATATAATAGGTGAAGCAGACATAGGAATTTCAAATTTTTTCTCTAACATCCAAATACAAGCTGTTTTAGCTTTATAAATGTTTTTAATAATTTTCATCATTGAATTTTTTGTTAATCCATCAGAATATAAAAAGTCCTGAATAATAAATTGACTTAAAACATACTCTTCATTAACATTTAATTGAAAATCTGAATCTAATTTATTTAATTCCAATCTTAAATCAAAAACAAAATCTTCTCTAAAAGGAATAGTTTTATCTTTTATCATTTCAATATGTTCAGGAGCAACCTGAGTTGCACAAACAAAAATTAAAATATCTCCCTTTTCCTTTGGCTGGACAATATCCATAACATTTCCTTCAGGATATTCAATAACATAATGAAAATTAGATTGATCATCGGAAATTTTCTGTTTAAAAATGTTTTCTTCAACAATCCAATTTTGAATTTTGCTTTCATCAATTTTATCCATAATAATCAACTTTAATAATTTATTTAAATATAATTATAATTATTATGTTTATATTTATTATATCAACTTTATTATTATCATTATTAATTGATTATATTATTGGTGAACTACCTACATCTATCCATCCAGTTGTTATAATAGGTAAAATAATTGATTTTTATAAAGCTCGCTTAATACATATTAAAAATAGAATTTCAAGTTTATTATTATATATTTTAGTTGTATTGACATCTTTATTTATATTTATATTAATTTTATCAATAGCTAAAGTTAATAATTTCATATTTTTTATTGTTTTTTCAATATTGCTTTCATCAACATTTTCAATTAAATTATTATTATCCTCAGCTATTGATATTAAAGATAAGTTAAATGAAGATATTGATATTGCCCGTGAAGCTGTTTCTTATTTAGTAAGCAGAAATACCAAACAGTTATCTGAAAGTTTTATTGTATCAGCTACAATTGAAACATTATCAGAAAATATTACTGACAGTTATACTGCTCCAATATTTTATTATATGATTTTTTCCATTATCATTTTATTCTTCAATAATGATTTGTTTATATTGTTATTCATTCCTCCTGTTGTTTATAGAATTTCCAATACTTTAGATGCAATGGTTGGCTATAAAAATGATGAGCTAAAATATATTGGTTATGTTTCAGCAAAAGTAGATGATGTTCTAAATTACATTCCTTCAAGAATTACAGGTCTGATTGTTGTTTTAGCTGCTTATATTTTAAAGTTAAATTATAAAAACAGCTATTTAATGTATAAAAGAGATTCAAAGAAATGTCCAAGTCCCAATTCAGGTTTTACAATGGCAACATTTGCTGGAGCACTTGATATTCAGCTTATTAAAAAGGATACCTATATATTGGGAGATCCAAATAAGGAAATTGAAATTGAGGATATTTCCAAAGCTGTTAAATTATCTAAATTAACAATAGCTTTATTTACATTATTTATATTAATAATTTATATGGTGATTATGTGAAAATTGCAGTTCTGTCTGTATCAGATAAAGGTTATGAATTAGCTAAGTCTTTAAAAACTAAATTAGATAATGATTCAACAGTAATATTTGTTAAACACTTTCATAAAAATATTAAAAACATTATTAGAGATGTTTTCAATGATTATGATGCGATTATTGCAATAATGGCTTCAGGAATTATAATTCGTTCAATTGCACCTTTGATTGTATCAAAATCAAAGGATCCTGCAGTATTAAATATTGATGATAATGGAAAATTTGTAATAAGCTTATTGTCAGGTCATTTAGGTGGAGCAAATAAATTAACTAAAAAAATTGCTGATTTAATAAATGCAGAACCAGTTATCACAACTTCTACAGATGTAAATAATCGTTTAGGAATAGATACATTAGCTAAAGATTTATATTTCACAATTGATAATACTAAAAATATACTTCCAATTAATAAAGCTATTTTAGAAGGTCGAAAAATAACTTTTAAATTAAATAAACAGTCTGATTTTGCTTTTTTATATGATTATTTAAAAAACAATACACTTGAAATAGATATCTTATTTGAATTTAGTGATGAAGTTCCTCTTGAACAAATCAATGTAATATCTGATAATAATACATTAATATTAAAAAAACAGAAAATAGTTGTTGGAATTGGATGCAAACGAGGTAAAAGCTGCAGTGAAATATTTAATGGAGTTTATCAGGCATGTGATGAAATTGGCATAGATATTAATCGTGTAGATTTACTTTCATCAGCATCTATAAAAAAAGATGAAGAAGGCCTGTTAAGTTTATCAAAAAAGTTAGATATTCCTATAAAATTTATTGATATTGATTTAATAAAAAAGTTTGATTTTAAAGATATTTCAAGTTCTGATTTTGTAAAATCAAAATTTGGAGTAGGTGGTGTCTGTGAACCTTCTGCATTAATAAGCGCAGGAGATTTATCAAAATTAATATATAAAAAAACAGCTTTTAATGGAGTAACCATTGCAATTGCTGTTAAATAAAAAGAATAAAAAAATTAGATAGATTCTAATTTACTTAAAACTTCCCAAATTAAAGTTCTTGCATGAACTGGAATATTTGGATCGTTACTGATTTCATCTAATGTTGTTAGAACAGTACTGATTTTAACAGTTTGTTCTTTTTCTTCATCATTTAATAAAATACTTGAATTTTCTGCTGCTTCCCTAATGTTACGTGGAACACTATTATTATTAGCAATATAATCTAATATTTCCGTAACTTCTTTAATTATTTGTTCACTCATATTAATTCCCCTATAAATTCAATTTATAAAAACAAGTAAAATTATTACTTTATATATATGAAATTTATATTATATATACATTTCTATTGTTAACTAAAAATTTTCTATTTTATCATGAAAATATATATTAGTCATAAATTGTAAATATAAAAACCATGTCTGAAACTAGTAAAACAACAATAAATATGCCAATTGAATTAAAAAAAGAATTGAAAAAAATAGCTATTGATGAAGATACTTCATTATCAGGTTTAATATTGAAAATGATTAATGAAAGTGTTGAAGCAAGAAAAACAGGAAATAGAGAAGAAAAAGTTAAAGAATTTTATTAAATTTTAAACTTTTTCTAATCCTTATTTTCTGTTAAATTTAACATATGAGTTACAAATTGAGTTTTAGCAGTGTCTTCAATGAATAGTGCTAAAGATTCTGCTTCTTTAAGATTTTCACCAACACATAATATACCATGATGTTTTAAAATTAGGACATCTTCCTGATTAATATTGTTGGATATAGCTTTAGAAAGTTCTACAGATCCTGGTTTTTCATATTCAACTTCTTCAATAAATGGTGTTTTAATTTGTCCAAAACCTTCAAGTCTTTTGATTTTTTTTGAAGAAAATGCAAATCCTGTTGCATAAGGAGAATGAGTATGAACTATAGCATTGACATCTTCTCTTTTTTTATATATTTCTAAATGAAATCCTATTTCAGAAGATGGATTTCCATTGTTTATAACATCACCATCTAAATTTACAAGAACAATATTTTCAGGATCTAAATTTCCTAGTGAACTTAATGTTGGAGTGATTGCAACAATATCTCCTTCATCATAATGTACTCTAATGCTTATGTTGCCTGCTTTTCCAGATACAAGATTTTTAGCATAGAGATTTTTTCCTACTTCAATTATTTCTTCTATATTTCCATCCATTTTTAACACCTATAATAAATTTGTTTTAACATTATATAAATTTTAAATGCTTGTATTTTCCTTTATGAAGTACTGGAACTTCTGCAGGTGTAGGTTCAATATTGTAGATTTTTTGAAATTCTGTCTGAGTCTGGAATGTACCGGAATTTATCAGATGAATTCCATTAAATTTTCTATAAGTATTAATGTGTACGTGACCTGTGTGAAATACATCTGGAATCTGATCAATTACAAGATAATCTTCAAGTTCAGATGCAAGAGGAGTTCTTTCACCGTAAATAGGAGCAAGATGTCTTTTTTTAAGAAGTTCTTCCATTAATAAATCATTTCTCTCATGGGAAAATTCCTTAACAGCCATCACCAAATCATCAAAGCTACGTCCATGATAAATCAAAACATTAATACCATCCAAAGATACTACCCCCGGATTACTGATAAATTCTACATTGTCTAACTGATATAAAGCTTTTGCATATTCTTCAGGTACAGCAGGTTGAGGTTCAGCAACTCTGGATGCATCGTGGTTTCCAGGTGCAATAATAATTTTAATATCACTTCTAATTTTTCCTAAAAATTTAGCAGCTTCATTATATTGCTGTGTAATATCCTTAATAGCTAATTCTTTATCCTGGTTTGGGTACACCCCAATTCCATCTACAATATCTCCTCCAATGACCAGATATTTAACGTCATTAGCTATTTCTCTTTGATTTTCATTTCCATACTCACAGTTAATCCAGTCAATAAATTTGTTAAATGCATCTTCTAGAAATGTTAAGCTTCCAATATGTACATCAGATAAAAATACAATTCCAAAGTCCATATCTTTTTCAACAATTCTTGTAACGCCAGGATCAATTATTTGATTGGCGATTGCTAAATCACCGTTTTTATCAGCTAATATTCCTACAACTTCGTCTTTAACAAGTTTTTCTGCTTCTTTAAATAGTTCTTCGTTTTTGTTTGAGAATAATATTGAAATAGAGCCTGTGTCATCTTCAAATTCAATGAGTTTATGGCCGTTTTTTGTTGTTCTAATTTCTCTAACCATTAAAATTAAACTTAAACTAGTTTGTGTTTCTTCAATTTCAGATATTTTTTTGTATGCTTTAAGTTCAGGTCTTCTTTGAAGAATTTTACTTAGTTTTTCATATCTGCTTTTAAAATAAGAGATAAGGTTTTCAATTTCTCCGCTGGTGTAGGATTTTTTACTTGTATCCTGTATGATTTTAAAATCATAGGTTACATTTGTTTTGTTAAGATTTCTTTCAAATTTAATATCTGCATCTTTAACTGTTTCACTAGCTTTTTCAATAATGCTATTAATCATTTTTTTAGGTTTTTCATCTTCTTTTTTCAATGATTTAATAGTTGGTTTTTCAGTTGAAATTGATGTCTTTGTTTTTTCTTCATTGTTTGTTGTAGGTTTTTCTTTTTTATCATCTGCATGTTTATTTTCTTTTTTAGAAGTATCTTTTACAGTTGAAATGGATGTGTTTAACTCTTTTTTAATATCATCAATAATAGTTCCATTAACAGAAACTAAATCTTCAGAAGTGTAATTACCACTTTTTAACTTAACAATTACTGATGATGCAAAATTCAGAGGATTATCAGCTTCCATTATCTTTGAATAAGCAGATGGTGAAAGATTTATATTCTTTTTTGCAAATTTTACTAAAATTTTATTTGACATTTGATAAGACTTTTATTTTTAAACCTTATATAATTAACATAATAAAGATATTTTTCTTAATTTAAGTGCTTAAAACAATATTTTCAAGAATATTTCATAAAATTTAGTTAAATAATCTTTATTTAATACAAAATCAATATATTAAGAATTTTATTATAATATTTTCTTTTTTAAAACTGTTAAATTTATTATATATGATAATCATAAATTAAAATACTGGAAAAATTCTAAGTGATAAAATGGTAAAAATATTAAGAACAGTACTTATTATTATCCTATTTGTAATATTTTTTGAGGCAGGACTTTTAAGTTCCTATACTATAGTAACCTCTGAAGCACCTGATATTAGGGGCCTGATAGATATGCAAGTTGAAAAAATAACTAGTATCATTAGCCCAAACAAGGTAAACGATGTTTTAATTAAAGATCCTACACCAATAAATATTACCAATAAACAAGATGTCGCTTTAGCTATACAAAACCTGTCTAAAGTAG
>CAYPJH010000377.1:0-3737 GCA_964411035.1 uncultured Methanobrevibacter sp.
AAAGGAAATTGTGTTGTGCCAGTTGATTCTATAGAAGGACCTCTTGTAAAGCTTAAAAATGGAAATGTTGTTAAAATAGATTCTATAGATAAAGCAAAAGAATATAAAAAACAGGTAGATGAAATACTCTTTTTAGGAGATATGCTTGTAGCATTTGGTGAGTTTTTAAGGAATAACCAGCCATTGCTTGAATCCGGATGGTGTGAAGAATGGTGGTCAGGAATTTTAATTGAAAAAGGAGTTAGTGACGAAATTGAACTTGAAAGACTTGAAAGTGGAGATTTAACTGCAAAAGAAGCTTTTGAAATTTCCAGAAAGTACGATGTTCCTCTTCATCCAAAATACACCTACTGCTATAATGATGTAACAGTAAATGACTTGAATTCACTGATAAAATTAATAATTGAATATAAAAACGAATATAGTGAGGGAGAATGTTTAAGAATTCCTCTTGATTATAGAAAAAGAATACTTGAAATTATTGGAGTTCCACATATTATTGAAGATAAAAAAACAATCGTAATATCACCTGATGATTCATATAGTCTGATTAATACATTAACTTCTGAATTAGCTAAAGACAATTCAACCTTAGAATCATTGAATAAAACTATTGACATTGAAATTAAAAATAAAGCTCCAGTGTATATTGGAACTCGTGTAGGTAGACCTGAAAAATCAAAAGAAAGATTAATGAGGCCTGCACCACACAGTTTATTCCCAGTTGGAAATTATGGTGGTAGTAGAAGGCTTGTTGCTGAAGCTGCTAAGAAGGGAAGTATTAAACTTGATTTTTCAAGAAGAATTTGTACTAATCCTAAATGTAAATTAGGTTCTTTTAATTCTATTTGTCCTCACTGTGGTGCTCCAACAACTATTGGAAAACTTGAGGAAAATTCAATAAACTTAGGAAGAATGCTTAAAAAAGCATCAGATAATGTAGGGGTTCGAAAAGTTGATGAGGTTAAAGGAGTTATAGGAATGATTTCCGAGTCAAAACTTCCTGAACCTTTAGAAAAAGGAATTTTAAGAGCTAAAAATGAAGTTTTTACATTTAAGGATGCAACAATACGTCACGATTCAACAGATTTACCTCTTACTCACTTCATTCCAAGTGAAATTGGTGTTACTGTTGAAAAGCTTTTAGAAATGGGGTATGAACATGACTGCTACGGTCAACCGATTGAAAGAGATGACCAAATTATCGAATTAAAAGTTCAGGATGTTGTAATTTCTGATAATTGTGCTGAATATCTTGTTAATGTTGCTCATTTTATCGATGATGAACTTGAAAAGTATTATGGAATGGATACTTTTTATAATGTGGAGAATAAGTATGATTTAATTGGCCATTTAATAGCAGGTTTAGCGCCTCACACATCAGCAGGAGTTCTTGGAAGAATTGTAGGATTTACAAAAGCATTAGCCTGTTATGCTCATCCATATTTCCACTCTGCAAAACGTAGGAACTGTGATAGTGATGAAGATGCAGTTATGCTTCTTTTAGATGCTTTAATAAACTTTTCAAAGTCTTATTTGCCTAGTACAAGAGGAGGAAGTATGGATGCACCATTGGTTTTATCTTCAAGAATTGATCCTGAAGAAATCGACGATGAATCCCACAACATTGACATATTCTCCAGATTCCCTGTTGAATTTTATGAAAAAACAAAGGATCCCCTAAAACCTGCTGAGGTTTTAGATTTGATTGATAATGTTGAAATGCATTTAGGAACACCAAAGCAGTATGAAGGTTTAATGTTTTCACATCACACATCCAGTATTCATGCAGGTCCAACAGTTTGTTTATATAAACGGCTTCCTTCAATGAAAGAAAAAGTTGATGCTCAAATTACACTTGCAGAGCATATTCGAGCTGTTGATCAAAGAGGAGTTGTTGAAAAAGTTTTATCATCACATTTCCTACCAGACATTATGGGTAACTCAAGAGCGTTTTCCAAACAAAAGGTTAGATGTCCAAAATGTGGTACAAAGTATAGAAGAATGCCTCTTACTGGAAAATGTAAATGTGGTGGAAATTTAATTTTAAGTGTATCAAAAGGTTCAGTAACAAAATATCTTGAAATATCAAGAGACCTTGTAAATAGATATCCTGTGTCTCATTATTTAAAACAAAGACTTGAAATTCAAGAATTTGGTATAAACTCATTATTTGAAAGTGATAAGTCAAAACAAAGTTCATTAGATATTTTCTTCTAATGAACATTCTTATTAATTTATTATCATATGCTCTCTGAGCCTACATATAAAAATCATTGAAAATATAATAATACTAATTAAAAATTTCTTATTGTAATGAAATTATAATTTGTCGTTTTTTTAATGACATATATATTGTTCGTACACTATCGAACTTTATATATACCAGAAAATACAAAAGAATAATTAATTAAAAATAATGCAAATTTTTGCATTATTTTACATAACTCAAAAAGATATAATGGAAATAGTGGGGTGTATAATATGGATAAAAGTTCTGATGTTGCCAAAATATTAAATAACTCAGTAGATATAAGTGTAATTAAAAATAATGGAATTACAGAAAGATTCAGCTATGAAAAACTTGTTAAATCATTGATTATGGTTGAAGTACCTTTCTTCGAATCTGATAAAATTATAGCCGATGTTGTAAGTCAGGTATACGATGGAATTACAACAAAAGAATTGAAAAAAATCGTATACGCTGCTTTGAAAAATGTTGATGGTGAAATTGCCAACAAATACCTAGCAACTGCACAGCTCAAAGTACGTACATCAAGAGATACAATTGAACCCTTTGATATGAGTAAAATTGCAAATACCTTAATTGAAGAAACAGGAGCATCTCAAGAAACTGCATTTGAAATAGCTACAGAAGTATGGAAAGAACTTAAAAAATTAAATGTAGAGTATTTAACAGCACCAATAATAAGAGAAATGGTAAATGCAAAACTTCTAGAATATGGTTTGGAAGATTTAAGAAAACAATACACCCGTTTAGGAATTCCAGTATACAACATCACATCTTTAATTGAAAACGGTGACCGCAGTAACGCAAACATGATCCATAATCCTGAAAGTATTCATAAATATGTAGCTGACGAAGCATTAAAACAATATGCTCTTTTAAAAATGCTTCCATCACATCTTGCAGATGCCCATATGTCTGGAGACATCCATATTCACGATTTAGAATTCTTTGCTGGAAGACCATTAAACTGTATGCAACATGACATTAGAACTTTTATAAAATACGGTCTTAAAGTAGATGGAACAGGAGACCATACTTCTGTTGCAGGGGCTCCGTCACATATGGAAACCTTAATGAACCACACCGGCGAAGTAATGTTAGCAGCACAACAAAACATGAGTGGAGGACAAGGAATGAGCCTTTGGAATGTTTTTGTTGCTCCATTTGCAAAAGGCCGTTCCTATGAAGAAATTAAACAATGTATCCAAATGCTTGTTTATAATTTAAACATGGCTTATGCAGCAAGAGGTTCTCAAGTTCCATTCACCAGTATGGCACTGGAATTTGGAGTTCCTAAATTCTTAGAAGATGTAACTGCTTACGGACCAAAAGGAGAAGCAGTTGGAACTTATGGGGACTTTGAAGATGAAACCCGTCTTATTCAAAAAGCATTTACAGAAACATTGCTTGCAGGAGACCAGGAAGGAAAACCACACCTGTTCCCAAATACCATTTACACTTTACGTAAAGAAACATTAAAAGGAGA
>CAYPJH010000378.1:0-3450 GCA_964411035.1 uncultured Methanobrevibacter sp.
GTGCTGTGCTCCTCAAAATGTGATTTGCGGACCAAATGCACCAAAATTGTCTCTTGAAGATTCTTCTACAGTTATACAAAGGGGCTCAGAAATCTGCATTTGTGTAAGCATTCCAGCTTCTCCCTGGTAAAGATTCAAATGATGATTTAATTCCAAGTAGCAGAATAAGAGAGCAATAGGAACCCTACAACATCAAGAAACAGGTAACAGTAGGGCAAAACCTTAGGGAGGCCTCATCCTCACCCAGGGTAGGAATGGAGAGACAATCAGATAACCTTTCTAGAAGGTTCATAGTTAGAACCATAGAAAGTTATGAGAAACAAGAAAGCTCTAGCTATAAATTCCCAGCTTGCTGGTAAGAATTTGAATGGGTCATGAAGATCAGGTGGGTAGATTACCGCCTACCCACACCAAAAGCATATAGGTTTTGAAGTTGAACTGTGTTTTGCTGGAATTTCTGCTCTACTGCTTATTGCCACTGAACCTTTTGCAGCCTATGTACTCTTTAAGATTCATGTTCTTTCATCTGTTAAATGAAGATGAAAATGGGGCAGAGTTTGTCACTCTCTACACTGCTGACATGTTGGATTGGATTTCTTTGTTGTGGGAGTTGTCCAGTACATTGAAGGATGTTTAGCAGCATCCCTGACCTACACCTCTTATATGCCAATAGCATCACCATTCCCCAGAGTTCTGACAACCAGAATGGTTCCAGACATTGGTGAATGTCCCTGGAAGCAAAATGATGCTAGAAGAAAACCACTACAAAAATGTTTTAGTAGGAATACTGAGGTCTACATAAAGAATTCAGAATTGTATCTGACATGCAATTATCAATAGATAATTAGATATTACTTTTGTCCATTGGTAAAAATCTGAGTGGTATTTTTATTATATATTAAATAAGGTAGATATGAGAAGATTGCAATCACTCTCTCAGTTATGTGTGAATATTCTTAGTTCAGAGTTTCAACTGGCTCTGCTATTTTTTCTTTGAACAGGGGGAAGCAGGTTTAAAAAAAGACATTGTTTTTTTGTGTGTGTTATCATTCTTAGTTCATGCACAGTATGCAGATACACTGACAGTTCACCTGGTAGAGGTTTGCGTGATAGCAGCTGCATGATTAATTGATTAAACACTGCAGTGTTGATAGCATATTCTGAAAGAACAATTACAAGCTCCCCAAGGTAATAGATGTCTTGATGTTGCTTAGCTGTCCACGATATTCTTATTTAGAAAGATATTCGTGACATTTATATGGGGCTTCCATTAAAAAATCCTCTAAACTTGCTTCTTCACCATAGAATTACTTACTTGTTTTGTTGACATAATTTAAATAAGAAGGACGGTTTTCATTTCTGTTTATTATGTACATCAAACTCCCACCAGTTCTTTGGTAAAGGCAAACTGCAGGCTACTAATAAGAATAGGCACGACTAACCAAGGTAATTTCTTCCTGCATTAATCTTAAAGTCTTTAAGAGTCATCAAGATTTTATTTCTATGGCTCCGGATTTAACTGTTGAATTTTGAAGAAAGCATTAAAAGTTACACAAGGGAGATTAAATTGAAACAAAAGACACATCTGTCATTAAGGTAATATTAAAGAGAATGGAGGAAAATGTATAGTTTAAGCTCTAAAAATGTAAAAAAAAAAAGTGTGTGTACAAATCTCTCTCTCTCTCTCTCTCTCTCTCTCTCTCTCTGTGTGTGTGTGTGTGTGTTTTAAAGATTTTGGCTAAGAAGAGCTACCTTTCAACTTGCACTGGAAATATTTGGGTTTGAATATCTCATTGAATATGTTTATGTTTAGAGTGAAATTGGGAGAGCAACTTATGAAACATCTATCTGACAGGTATGTTAGGCAAGCACTTTGGGCAAATGGTATTAAAAATATCATTGGGGCAGAACTAGATTCAGGGATATTGATGGGACTTTGGTTTTTAGATCTTTATTTCCATGTTCATTGGGGCATAATGTATTAGATTAGATTTTTTTCCAAAATGTAAAGTAATTTGAAGAACCAAATAAAAACAAAGTTGTTTTTATTCCATCTAAATCTGTATCATATGATCTTCAAGGCCACTGGGAGTTGCTATTCACCAACTTTTCCATTCTTACTTCCTCTATAAGTTTATTAGTTTCAAATATAAATTTGTATGCCTTCCTCCTTGTTATGGTTTGGATGTGAAGGGTCCCCCAAAAGCTCATGTGTGAGAAAATGTAAGAAGGTTTGGCAGAGAAATGATTGGGTCATAGCCTTCACCTGATTAGTAAATCAATCCCTAATGGGATTAACTAATAACTGGAGGCAGATAGGATGTGGTTGGAGGAAGTGGGTCATTGGGCGCGTGGTTATAGGATATATATTTTGTATCTGGAGCATAGAGTCTCTCTCTCTGCTTTCTAATCTTCATATGACCTGGGAGTTCGGAAGGCAGCATTTATCTCATGGGAATATAAAAGAAGTATTCATAACAAGCCAGTCTTCACACAGACCAGAACTAGATTCAGGGATATTGATGGGACTTTGGTTTTTAGATCTTTATTTCCATGTTCTCCTGTTAATGGCACTCTAAGATATTCTTTGGGGTTTGTTTATTTATTTTGGTCTTCTCCATTCTCCTCTTGAAGGCAGCAAGTTTTCTTATTTTCTACTTTGTGTTTTCTTTTTTTCTATGTCAAAGCTATTACTCATTCAAAGCATCTATTAGAGCTAAGCTATCTTTATTATACATGAGAAGACAAAATTAAGTAAGAAGCCAACTCATCATTATCATTTGACTTTGATATTTATTTCTGATCCTATGCTTCTGAAAGGCTTATCATACTTACACTTGTTCATTCAGTTCATTCATTTACAAATATTCATTATGAATCTCCTATATTTCAGGTGCTTTTCTTTGTATCAATAATACTGCCTAGATACCATACACAGAAAAGTCTCTGTCCTCCAGATGCATGCATTCTAGCAACAATCAAATTGCTGTTGTTAGTATTTGAAATATAAAAGAGCCTGGGACTGGGGTGGAATTTAAGTGGTTACCAATGTGATAGCAATTTGAGATCCAAATTTGTTTCTCCCTATACATAATCTGATATTGTGATATCATTTTGAAAGTGATCAGCAAGGTAATGGATGAGAATATGAAAGTCTATTTTGAGGTTTTCTTGAGACTGTCTCAGCATTCATTCTGCTCATTGATTGTTCATAGCCTTTTTGCATAACCTGCAAGTACACTATATATTTATTCCTTAGGCCTTTTTCTGCATCAGGCCACTTGCTCCTGTGTCCCACACTCAGACAAGACCACTGTGCTTTCTTAGGTCATGGATGGTTTATCTGAAAAGTGAATTGATGGACTGAAGAGTATTTATGAGTTCATATATATATCGTGTATAGGTAATATATTTTCATTTTAACAGTGGACATCCTAACCAACTTTTACC
>CAYPJH010000379.1:0-5382 GCA_964411035.1 uncultured Methanobrevibacter sp.
ATTATAAGGACGGATCTAAGTTTAAAGCTACTGTTTTAGATACTGATGGTAAAGCTATGGAAAATCAAACAGTAAAATTCACTGTTAACGGCGTTGATTATTACAGAACAACCAACAAGGACGGTATGGCATTTTTAAATATCAATTTAGCTACAGGATTATATTCCATTACTACTGAATGGGGTAATTTTGTAAATAAAAATGATATTTATGTATATAATATGGCTGTCAATATAGATGTCACATCTCAAAATGTTAAAAAAGGAACTGTCTTTGAAGTAAAATTAACCGACGGTAATGGAAACGCTATAGTAAATAAAGAAGTTACATTTAAAGTCAACGGAATTTCATATAAAAAGTGGACTAATGAAACTGGACATGCAAAATTAAACATTAATTTAAATAGTGGACTATATGCAATAATCACATCATTTAATTTATACAACTATCAAAACAAAATCAGTTACAATACATTAAATGTAACATGTGATTATTAAACCACTATTCTTTTTTTTTTATTTTTATAACAATTGGGTTTATCTAAACAGGCAAATGCTTAAAAAACAATCTCTTTCTAATTTTCTTGAATTGCCGGAGGCATTATTTTTTTTGTAAAATCAATATTGGTGAGAAATGGAAAATCTGATTTTTTATAGGATCATTCTTTTTTAAAAGTTTAGGGTAAAGGGTTATTCTATCTTTAATATTGATTTTAATACATATAAATGATTAAATTATTAAAAATCAGCTATTTAAATCAAAATAAGCTGAAAGAATAATAAAATATCAATATGTCCAATAAAGAAAAAAAGCATATGGGTAAAAATAAAACAAAAAGTATATATGTAGCTAGTGCTATAGAATTACATGTACTTAATAACAGAGGTTAGTAGTGATTATACTTTCCAATAAGTATTAATCTTTTGTGTTGACCTTATGGTGAATACACAGATTAAATCACTATTGCATTTGTTACTAAGTTGGACTGAATAAACCCAATATATATACAGTTAATGTATATATATTGCATACCACTATGACGATTAGTATGATAAAAAAATATATTCAACTGGTAAATGATTGGATAAGTGGAAATAATGCAATAACTTATATCAATAATACAAAATTTGATGGCATTAATTTCATTGATTGCAGCAATAATATAATAAGATTCTACAATAAGGAAAATGATGCTTTCAATAAAAAGTATGAAATTGAAGAAGATAAACTTGAATCTCTTGATTTATTCATTAGCACTATCCATGATGGTTATGTATTGTGTAAATATGAAGATTTATGCGATATGACCTGCAGAGTCAATGAAAATCAGATGAACTGTTTAAGTTTATTTAAAACCGAAGAAGGTTTCGATTTCGAAATTAAATTAAGAACCGAAGAGAAAGAAGATTACGAATAAAAAAACACGATAAAATTATCCCCCTTTTTTTATTGTGACTCTGAGACTAAACAAAAATAATATCTATTAATTCGATATGTTTTTTTCTTTCTTTTCTTAAATACTACTTTTTTTTTACAGAATCTTATCAAAATATCAGAACTATTTTTAAAAAAAAGAATAATGTTGAACTAATCAACACTCACACTATTTTCAAATTCATCTGTTTTTGTACCTATCCAGTCAGTTGGAATAACTGAACCGATAAATGAAGCTACAACAATCCAAGGAACTATTACAGGATTAAAACATAAAAGCAACAACAGTGCAACAGCTATTGGCTTTTTCATTAAAACACCAAGAATTGAAGCAATAACAATAGCTACAGTAAATCCCATATTCAAATCCAATAACAGGGAAAATGCACAGCCTATTAAAAATCCGCAAAAGATTACAGGGAAGAAATGCCCACCCTTCCATCCGGACTTAATGCAGATATTTGTAATAATCAGTTTTACAACAGCAATAACTATTAAAAGAAGAGGACTGTATGCAGCATAGGTCTCTATCAATAATTTCATTTCCATCTGACCGGAAAACATAGTTAGAGGCAGGAATGTACCGGATATTCCTAACAGCAAACCTCCAATCAGACAGGTAACTAAAACGCTATACTTAAAGTTTATTCTCTCAAACAATTTCAAAGTATATTTGTCAAAAATCAGATATAAAACTCCAAATAAAGATCCGATTATAGCTAGCGGCACTGCAAATATTCTCTCAAAATTGGTTATATCATACCCTCCAATATAAGGAAAACCGCTTGACCCTCCAAAATGACTCCTTAAAATATAAAATACAAGCAACGCACCGAAAATACATATTATGTTGCTGTACATCTTCTTTTTAGTATTTCCAGGATTTTCTATAGGTGATACTAAACCGTATAAAGGGGCTAAAAATATTAAAGTAAACACTGAATTTATACCTGCATCATATATTTCATAGATGTTTTTATTAAAAAAAGACATGTATTTAGTCAGCCAGAGACAAAGAACTATAATAATGCAGCACAAACCTGCTTCCGGACCAATACTTCCTCCAAACATTATGGGAATTAAAGCACTAATGAATATTACAATTATATTCTCGCTTTGAAGTTCCTCTTTATTTTTAACCTTCTTAATCAAAACATCTATCTCATAAAGGGTCTCGCCGAACTTAAGCTTAACCAGGCCCAATATTAATCCTCCAGCTAAACAGATTATAATAGGATACATTCTTAAATCTAATGTAGCTGGAATATATGCCCATATAAACGTGGTTCCAACATGCATTGCTCTTAAAAACAACCATACTATAAATGCAAAAATAGAACCAATTAAAAAACAACCGGCATAATATGTCAAATCCTTTTTAATTGTAAACATGATTAATGATATTTATTTTAATAGTATTATACTTTTATAAGGGTGTGAAATTGGAATGTTTAATCAGCAGCTATCATTTACTGATTATTTTCTATGGGTTTTATGATCTTAACTGGAAGTGTCTGTTTAAATTCAAATTTTATTGCTTAGAATCAAAAATCAGGCTTTAAATCAAATTTATATTATTCATTTTAATTTAAAAATAATAATTGAGTATCTGAATTATAAAGCAACAAAAGGAATATTAAACGAAAAACACAAGAATAACTCAAGTTTTTGAAAGTGCCATTTAACCATAATAAACATTATATCATGTCACCCTCAAATATAAATAGTATATTGCTTCAAACTATGCTTTTTAAAAGTCGTGAGTAAAAAATTAATTAAACAAATTTAATGTGAAATTATGGTAAATTATTCAGAAATGGGATATTCCTCTTTAGACGAGTATTCAGATGATTTTATAAAAACACTTTTAGAATCTAACCATACTTATGAATTTTATGTAAACTGGGAGAAGGTATATACTAATATTAAAAATCACTTGGTAGAAATTAGTATTTTAAATAGTTTAAATAAAGTACCCTATAATGAATTAGAAAATAAATTCAGAGACATCATCACTAATTATAGTGAAGTTGTTCCATTATTTCCTTCTATATTGGCTATTAGGAATATAAAAGTTCCTATTTTCAATGTTGGAGATAAATCTTCAAAAATAATTAACTTCTCAAAAAGCGGATTTAATATTGATGAAATAGTAGAATTTTCAATTAAAACTGGTTTATTAGACTTATTTAACAATATTGATGATTTATATTCTTATTTAGTTGGAGTAGAAGTAGGATTAGATACAAATGCTCGAAAAAATAGAAGCGGACATATTTTTGAGGATGCTGTTCAAGTGATGCTTCAAGAAAAAATAACGCATCTTGAAGGATTCCACATTGTAAAAGAAGATAGTAATGTAAATATTGATAGAAATAAAAGATTTGATTATGTTATTTATAAAAATAATGTTCCAAGAATAGTTTTTGAGTGTAATTTCTATAGTGGTACAGGCAGTAAACCAATTGAAGTTGCACATGCTTATGCAAATCTTCAAAAAGATATAAATAAAACTAATTTAATATTTATTTGGGTTACTGACGGACAAGGCTGGAAGAAAATGATTTCACCATTACTTAATGCCGGTGAAAATATAGATTATATTTTTAATTATCACATGCTGGATAAACAAATTGATAAGTTCTTAAAAGAGTTATGATTAAATGTTAAAATATGATAAAAATTTAGGAGCCAAACCATTTTTAAAATGGGCTGGTGGAAAAACACAATTGCTAAGCACTATTGAAGATAGATTTCCAAGTGAAATTAAAAAATCTTTAAAAATAAAAAAGTATTTTGAAGTGTTTGTTGGTGGCGGTGCAGTATACTTCTACTTAATGAATAAATATGATGTTAAAAAATCCTATTTATATGACATTAATCAAGAACTGATATTAACATACAATGCTATAAAAAACAATCCAAAAGAATTAATTAAGTTATTATCAGATTTACAAGAAGAATATATTCCATTAGAACACGAAGATAGAAAAAATTATTATTTGGATATTAGAAAGGATTTTAATAAAGATCTAAAAGAATTTGATTTTGATAGTTATTCTGATGCACATATTGTGAGAGCATCACAAGTGATATTCATGAACAAAACCTGCTTCAATGGATTATTTAGGTTAAATAAAAGTGGTGAATTTAATGTTCCACATGGAAGATATAAAAATCCATTAATATGCGATGAAAATAATATTAAAGCAGCTAGTAAAATATTAAAGAACACAAAGATTATCAATGGCAATTATTTTGAATCTGAAAATTTGATTGATGATAACTCTTTAGTATATTTAGACCCCCCATACAGGCCATTATCTAAAAAATCAAGCTTTACAACATATGCAGGATTTGAATTTACTGATGAACACCAGATAGAACTGGCTGAATTTTATAAAAGAATTTCAGATAAAGGAGCAAAAGCTATTTTAAGCAATTCAGACCCTAAAAACGAAGATATTGCCGATAATTTCTTTGATGATCTATATAAAGATTTTAATATAGAAAGAATTCAAGCTAAAAGGTCTATTAATTCTAATGGTAAAAAAAGAGGATTAATAAATGAAATTTTAGTAACTAACTATTAATATTTTTATTTTAAAGCTATTTAAAACACCTTCTATTTTTAATGAGATCTTAAGCTATTATAAAAACATTGCATTTGATTTTCGCCAAAATTTATAGTTTAAAATCAAAATTAATCTTTTATTGTAGTTTTTGCGAACCTTCTATAAAAGAAAATTCAGTTAAATAACCAACAGATCATCATCACCTAAACTTTGAAAAGGTATATTATAAAATGTTTATATAATCCTAAATTTAATAAGTTTATAAGGTGTTAAGTAATGTCTGATAAAAGATTAAAAGGTACAAAAACTGAAGATAATTTAAAATCAGCTATTGCTGGTGAATCTGGTGCGCGTGTTAAATATGAGCTTTATG
>CAYPJH010000380.1:0-2787 GCA_964411035.1 uncultured Methanobrevibacter sp.
CCAGACTCTGGACTCTGGAAATCAGCTCTCCTTTCTGTAGATGGTAGCAGCAAGTTTTTTTTTTTGTTTTTTTTTTTTTGTTGTTTGTTTGTTTGTTTGTTTTTGCCAGAACCAATTCTTACTGTCTTCTTTCACATAGTTCCTACAGGCACATTTAATTGAAACTCACCTCAGTTTCTATCCCTTGGATGACCATGTAACCATGACTACAGCTTTCCAGAGCTCCTTACAGATCTGTGTCTCAGTTACTTTTGTTGATAGAGCCTGACTTGTGTTGTTGATGACTCTTGACCTGCCAAATTCATGTCCTTGTTGGGTCCTGGGAATATAAGAACATAAAGGCCAGGGTTTCTGATCAATCATCAAGAAAGTCTACAAAAAGGACCCCAAGTAAAGAAGTTTCTTCAGTAAGCACTCTGATTCTGCTGAGAAGAATCTGCAGTGCACCTGTCCTCCATTGACATCTCATGCAGAATCCAACTTGATGAAACTCATTACTGGAAGTTAAAATACAATTTTTTTAAGATAATAGAGCCTACCAGAGAAGAGCTTCCACCTAGCCAGTTTTTCCCTGAAAACTGCTGCAGTTAAATTATTTTATTAACTCTTTTATTACTCTAAAAAACATATTTTTGTTCAATCTGTTCATTGGCTCTCTGTAATTGCACTCCACTGCGTGCCCTTACTTAGGTTTGCCAAACACACACTAGTTGATTTGACTCAAATTCAGGGTGCAGTCAGTAACCACTGTACGCATCTACATATATGTTTTTTTTTTTTTAACCATAGTATAATATTTTGTAATTGTTTCTTGTGTGGAAACTGTATTGGAAAAGAAAGAAAACTTTTTTAAAACCAGTTTATCATTTTATTAAACTAGTTTTCCTATCAGTAAAAGTTTCACCAAAAGAAATTTAGATTTTTGTAAGCCCTTGCTTCCCTGAATAAAACAGTAGGAACAAGGCTTCTTTTCTACTTGATGTGACATAATTCAGTCTCAACAGGAAAAGCTTATAATTAGAATGTTTTAAATGTTTAATGATGTGTAGCAAATGTGTATATACATATATATGTGTGTGTATACAACTTACACTTTATACATGTTATATAGTATATATGTTATATATGGTAGAAGGTCCTCTTATTTTTAGTAGTAATTTATGAGTAGTGTTCGGTGTTACTTCCTGATAGAAATATGCACATCAGTTAGTGTACTATTGGTAGTTCTCTCTCTCTCTCTCTCTCTCTCTCTCTCTCTCTCTTCTTTTAGCTGTCAACGGACCTTTTTTTATTCATTTATATGCAGTGCTGAGACTTGAACCCAGTTCCTCACACATGCATGGCAAGCACTCTGCCACTGATCCACAACCCTAGCCCTCATGTGTATAGTTCTCTATTGTCCTTCTATCCTGGTTTTATTGAATTAGTAGACAAATGAATATAATATTTGGCTGATTTGAAGAGTATATATAACACTGTGATATAAAATATTTCAATTTTTAATGTGTACTTCTCTAGTTTTTAAATCTAATTTATTTCAAATCTGGAAAATTAGGTGTCTCCTTAGAATACTGATTAGGCAATCTTCATATAATTCATTAGTGATATAATTTTACCAGATGACTATCTCTCAGATTCTTCCTCAGAATAGTGTTGGTCATTCATTTGGTGATGCACATCAAAGAGAAAAAGATGGTATAAATGGACATACAGAAGGTAAGAACAACTCATTATAAAATCATTGGATATAATGCATGTTTAAAACATGAGCACTAGTATGATTTAATAGTGGAAGAAATGAAAATAATAAATAGTATGGGAGTTGAAATAGTGTATCTTATCAAGTTGCAACCACAGGGTAAGTTGGAGTGGTCCTAGAGGAGCTGAGTTATTAGGTCCATTTCCAGACCTGCTTAACTTAGAGGAAAGTTGGGACATAAGAAAAGGGGAGAGAAGAATTCAGAAATGAAGAATGAGAAAAGACTATAGACAACAACAACCAAAAAAAAAGAAAAAGAAAAAGAAAAAAATAAGCAGATTCACATTGATGATGGCCTGATAAAACATTCCCTGGAAAGATTATGACTTCTAATACATCTACAAATTAGAGTACAAATTGGGAGAATTTTAAATAGGTGAAATAAATGGCCAGGCACATGGTGCATACCTATATTCCCAGTGGCTCTGGAGGCTGAAGTCGGAGAAATTTTTATTTTAAAGCCAGCTCAGTAACTGAATAAGGCCCTCAGATATTCAGCAAAACCCTTTCTCTAAATAAAATATAAAAAGTGATGTGGATGTTGCTCAGTAGTTAGACACCCGTGGGCTCAATCCCCAGTACCAATAACAAAATAACAAAGCAAAAAGAAACAACAAATAGGCATGTTAAGTTAGAGGAATTGGTAGAAGATTAAGCATGCATAAGAACTCTCAAATTTTATTCGATCATATGTTGGGGACCATGTACAAAATGTATGTTCTGACTCAGCAGGTCTTTGGTTCTACATCCTGAATACATTCAAAGATGCTTCCAATGCTCCTTGATCCACAGACTACATTCTGAGTTGCAAGAGCAGTTGAATGAATTGCCCTTTAGAAAATCTAAATTAAGAGCCATTGTGTCTTAGTTCATGGCATAACTATATTAAATTAAAGCATAAATCTTGCTTTGTTTTTCATTATGTCTGTTGGCAAAGGGGAAGAGCAAATGAATGAAACATAGAAATTGTATTTTTAAAATATTTTTTGTAGTTGTACACAATAACTTTATTTATTCATTTATTTATT
>CAYPJH010000381.1:0-2279 GCA_964411035.1 uncultured Methanobrevibacter sp.
CACACACCACACAATAAAATAAGGAATCAACAATGTTGAATAGAAGTGGCAGGAGCAAACATCCTGGTCTTATTCACAATGTTAGAGGGAAAGATTCCAGCCCCTTCCCTTCCTTGATGGGTCCACTTAAATGTCACACATGGAAAGACCTTCACTGATTCCAGAATTCTACTCACCCACTTTTCCATGTCGGAACTATTTCAGTACTCCATAAATTTTAAATATGTGAGATTTATATGTCTTTCAATTGTTAGTTAAAATGAATTTCAAGTGTTTCAGAAGACCCTTGTCTACAGTTACTGCTATCCTTAACTTCACTAATTCTGTTTTTTGCAGTACATCCTTTGTGTTCACTCTCTTATTCAATCTACATAGTTATATTGCTCTTCATTAAAGACTACTTCCTATTTTTCTGCCTTTTAACCATCAAATTCACCTTTCAGCTATTAATTTGGTTTCTTTCCACTTCTTTCCCTCCACAACAGCATACATGACAATCTTTCCTTCTACCAACATCTACAAATCTCAATCCTGCACATAATTCTTTCTTGGTGCTATACTCATTTGCTATTGTGAACTACTAGGGGCCTTATATTTCTTTTTAGGATCAGTATCACCATTATAAGGATATGGAGGATGATATGTTAAAAAGGGGGAGTGGGAAAAATTTGTTACAAGGAGCTTTACCTTCGTGTCAGGTGACGAAGGAGGAGTACCATGCAAGCTCTTGACTTTGATTCTTCTGGCAGGAGCAGTCCGAAATATACATTCTGCTCCTTTATCAGAATCATTGTTGTCATGTGAGGCTTGATTTTCTTCCTTGTCCTGGTCACATTTTGCTTTCATGAAAAAAAAAGTAAAATACACATGAAACTCTCTGTAATTTCAAGTCAATGAAGAGTACAAGAATGGAAAGTCACCAAAGAGATTACCATCATTCTTGGATGGCCAAAAATATTTACGAACTTCTCCATTTTCTTCACAGAAAGTCTAGGAAGAAAAAACACATGATAAGTGTAATGAGCAAGCATTACATAAAGGTTCTTCTCAGCAACACACAGATCATTTTATAAAATACACCACATCTGAGGCCACAAAGCATCTCTCAGTCCATCCAAATAATTGGAAACTTACCATGCATCCCATCAGATCATCATAGAATGAAATTAGAAAGCAACAACATAATAAAAAATAAAAGCTTCTCCAAGAAATATAAACTAAATGCATGCTACTGATTGACCAAAGGATAGCAGAAGACATCATGGACGAAATATAATACTTAAAAGTAAGTGAGAATAGAGACACAACATATCCAAAAACTCAGAGGCATTATGAAGGTGGTTCAATGAGGAGAGCTCAGAACACTGATTTAATTCATTACAAGAATAGAAACTCCCCAAATAAATAACCTAAGTAATAGAAAAAGAAGAACAAATCAACACTAAATGCAGCACAAGATGGGAAAGAATTAAAATCAGAGGCAAGATCAATGAAATGGAAACAACAAAACAGTTTCTAAAACAACAATGATAACAAAAGTTGGTCTTTTAAAAAAATAAGATAAAATGGATAAACCTTAAGCCATGCTTATTAGAGAAAGAAGAAAAAATACAATTGTCTAAAGTTTATGATGTATAAGTAAATATCAAACAGACAACTTTAGATTGGAATAGAGAGGCTAATCAGAAAATATTTGCAAAACTTATACTCCAATCACATAGAAAATCATAAAGACATTGAGAAATTTCTACATTAAGATTACCTACCCAAACTGAGCCTTGACAACATAGAAAATTAAAAAGATCAATTTCAAACTATGAAATAGAAGATACTATTCAAAGCCCAGCCACAATGAAAAGCAAAAGCACACAATGGGATCTCAATGGATTTCAACCAGACCTTCAATGAAGAATTAACATCAATCCTCTTCAAAGTATTCTATGAAGAAAAAAATGGAGGTGGCGCATCCACACTCCTCTATGAAGTTAGAATCACGCTGATTCCAAAATCAAACAAAGACACATCATGGAAACAAAACTTCAGGCCAATAATCCTAATGTACATAAAAGGAAATTTGGTTTGTTTTGTTTTAAACAGCATACTACAGGGACAAGGCACATCAATGTTTATAGCAGCACAATACACCAAAGCTAAACTGTGGATCCAACCTAGATGCCCTTCAGTGGATGAATGGATAAAAAAAGTGTGGCATACACAATGGAATATTACTCAGCAATAAAAGAATAAAATCATGGCATTTACAGGTAATGGATGGCATT
>CAYPJH010000382.1:0-2632 GCA_964411035.1 uncultured Methanobrevibacter sp.
GTATATTATATGTGTACATATTTAAATAAATATTGTTTAATCTTGTAAAATTATAAGTTGAAGGTAAAATCATGCCTGAAACAAATATTTTTATAAAATTTATAAAAAGAAAATTTGGAGGAATAAATAAAGTTAGAAGTACACGATTTTAATATAATGAAAATAAATTCAAAACAAAGATTCATATATATCAATTAATCAAACCTTCATGTTAGGATTTCACAGAACATTAAAATTATAAATATTTATTATTAAATTGATATTATTAAATATCAAGATAAAATATTCTTTGGTGATTGTATGAAGAATCGTTTTAAAATTGCTCAGGATTTTGCAAATGCCATTAATTCTGATAAGATTACTAGAATTATATTGTTTGGCTCTGTTGCTCGTGGTGATGATAGTGAAAATTCTGATATTGATATTTTAATAGTTTCTGACTACTGGGAAGAGATTGATTCAATTATTACTGATTTTGTTGGCGATATTGTTTTTAATCAACAAGAATTAATTTCTCCACAGGTCATGTCAGTAGACAGATTCAACAATGCAAAGAATTATTCCTTTTTAACTAATGTGCTTGAGGACGGTATTGTACTTGTTTGAAATGGAAGAGTTTATTTTAAGCCAATAATAGTCCTGTAGCATATAATATCAATGTTTAAATAGAGAGTATAATTAAGGAGACTTGGCCAAAAATATAAAGACACTCAAATTTACTTAAAACTATTTTAATTCAGCTAAAATCGGAAAATTTCCATTATACTGTTTAGCTATAAATGGATATTTTTCTGCATATTTTTTAATTTCATCACCGATTTCTTCTTCTATGAGAGTTATAAGTTCTTTAGGAGGTTCACATCCAAGTTCTGGACATATGGTTTCAAATACAAGTACAAGTTCATCTTCTTTTTTCATAACTCTTAAAGGCCATATCTTACATTCAAGTGGTTTATCTTCATCATTTAAAGTACAGCCCTGTGTTTCATCTAAAAATGGGCAAGCTATTATTTCATCATCTGTTTTATATTTGTCTATTAGATTTAATTTTCCATATTCATCAGTTATTTCAAAAAATTCAGGATTTTCAGTTATAATTTTTTCATATTTGTCTTTAGGAAATACTGGAAGTTCCCAAAGACTATTTTTTTGAAAAACACAACAAAATTTACAATTTTTACAGGTTTCTTTTGAAAGTACTTTTGAAATCATTTATAATCCTTCGCTATATGTTTTTTAAGTAAAATATCTGGCCTATATGTTAATTTAGCTTGTCTTAAACCTTCTATGCCTAAATCTTGTTCACGGTTAACGTATTTATAATTGCTCCATTGATTTTCTACAAATTCCTGGTTAATTATATTATAAATACCTTCGTAGTCCCGATTACATCTTTCGCAGTGAATAATAACAGTATCTGAGGTCAATTCTTCACCTGTTGATACTCCAATAATTTTTTCATCTACTTTTATTACACAGCCTTTAATGTTTAATTTAAAGAAGTTATCAAACATTTCTTTCATAGCTATCTGTTCGGTTGGATTATTTTCAGTCAAGTTCAATATGAATCTTTTAGCATCTTTAATATTGGTTTTATCAATTGGTTCATATGTATGATTATATTTCTCTTTAAACTTTTTAATCCAACGGCGTTTATTTCGTAACTTAGCTCCTTTTAAATTAATTAATTTGTCTGTTGTATAAATATAATCAAATGAGTTTCTATCTTCCTTAATTTTATAACCCTGTTTTTCAATAAGATTTTTCATTTGACTAAGAACAGGGTTAAATATTAAGCTGTCTCCGTTATTATGATTTTCAAGTAGACTTATAGCTTCTTCAATATTTCCATTTCCATAAGGGACATGGTAAAAATATTCATCAGTATTTGGGGATTTAGCTTTAATGAATAAAAAATCTTCACTAATAGCATATTCATATTTATATTTATTTCTCCATATAAATAAGTTAGAAAAATTCTTTTCAGAGTTATTGAAAGTTGTTCTGTTGAAATACTTATCAAAAATTGGCTTATCATCTATTTCAATTGATTTAAAGAACATCATGTAGACTACTCATAAGATTTTTTAATAAAATTAATAAAAATAATGTTTGTTAATTAATTTAAAACATCATATATAAGAATTAAATCCTTTCCTAATGTGTATGAATCGGTTAAATTAAGTTTAACTGCTTTTGACATTTCATCAAAACCTTCCCCTCCAAATAAGGATTTGGCTTCAGATCCACCAACAACCATTGGTGCAATAGCTATTCTTATTTCATCAATAAGACCTTCTTTAAGCATAGAAAAGTTTAATTCTGATCCGCCTTCAAGCATGAGTGTTTTTATGTTTTTTTCACCGAGATAATTAAGCAATGCTTTTAAATCTACCTTATCATCACCGCTAAAGAATATGTCTGCTCTTTTTTTAAGTTCTGTGTATCTGTCAGATATAACAATATCCTTTTTATACCTGTTAGCTACTGCAATAATTGTATCTGCGTCTTTATTGGTTACTTTAGCGGCGATTGGTGTTCTGCACTTGCTGTCTACAATTACTCTAATTGGATTATCCTCGGGGTTTGCATCAATTTTATGAACGGTAAGTTTTGGATTATCAGCAATTAC
>CAYPJH010000383.1:0-1876 GCA_964411035.1 uncultured Methanobrevibacter sp.
GCTTCATATTTGGCATCAGTTGTAAATCCTCCTGTAGATACATATATTCCACGATTGGTTTTCTTTAATGCACCTTTAAAACTTCTGATTTGTTGTGAACCCATTGATGTATTTTGTCTGTGTTTTACTTCAACAAGAATAACCGGATCTTCTAAACCCAAACCGTCTGGAGATGCAATGATATCTTTTCCACGATCTGCACCTTGTGGAGAAACAATAGTTTTATATCCCATGGCACGTAGCAGACCTGCAACCAAATCCTGCATTTCATAAGGATCCAATTTGTTAACTTTATCCTTAATAAATTCAATGGATTTCTCTTTGATATCTTCTTTTAAAATAGAAATATCTTCAAGTTCACTTTCTTCCCCATCTTCTTCAGTTGCAGGTTTTTTATTGTTTAAAACATTGAGAATATCTTGTTTAGCTTCATCATTAATATTGAATAGTGTTGATATTGCACCTAAAGTGTTTTTAGTTGAAACTGACAAATTATCTCTGGAAACTTCACCTAACCATTTAACATCACGAGTATTGTTGTGTCCCCCAATAGAATCTATTTCTTCTTTTTCCATCTCTTCATTATAGTAATAATCTGATGTTATTTCTCCAACTAGATATTTTCGGCTTGATGGATTATAAGATAAAACATAATCTTCTTTTTCAATCATGTGTCTAAATTTAATTACCTGTGAAGAAGCAATTGCTAATGCGTATTTGCTTTCATCAGGATATTTTTCTGCCATGAGATTTTTAATATCTTCCGCACTTTTATCTTTAAGGTCACCAAGATTCCATCCAATAGCAACAATATTTCTCTGTTTAAATGCATCTATAAGAAAAGCATCTTTACCTGCCCTAACCATCCACATATTTTTCAAAACAAATCACCTAGAATGTACTTTTTTAATAATATCTTATTAATAAGTAATGTTAGTCAATATTTATAATTAATGTTAAACATTACAATAAAAACATAAACACTCAAAATCAATATAATGAATAAATGTAAATTTAATATATTTCTTATGACCAAATTTTATATATAAAAAAAGTATCAGGTAAATCAAATGTCAAGTATGAGTAGTGTGGCAGGGTTATCAAAATTTATTACAACCCTACCAAAAACAAAAGATTCAATTTTAACAATGGTTTTCATTAGTTTTGTTATAGGAGCTATTAATTCTTTAATAATGCCTATGTATGATGTTGGGATTGTTGAACAAGTTCTATATGGAGGCAGCTTTGGATTTTTAGTATTGGCTGTTAGTTCAACAATAAGCGGAGTTATAGTTCAGCAAGGACTGAGATCTTTACATGGAATTAACTTTAAATTAAAACATTCTATGTTTCTATCACTTCTTTCAATGATTTTCTTATCAATAATATTATTATTCGGAAGCATTATAGAAAATTTAATAAACTTTAATTCTTTTTTAAACCTTCTTTTATTCGGATGCATTATAATATTTGGAATTAATACTTTAATCTTATGGAGTGTTGCTAAAATAGGATTTTCCAAATCTGTCATTGTTGCAACATTTCAGCCGTTGCTGGTACTTGCCACATATATACTTTTTACATTCTTATCTGATATTCCTGTGTTTGAAAACACTAGCTTTACTACTGTTGCACTGAAACTTGTTGTTGGAAGCATAATCTTAATTATATCCATTTATTCTTTTATTAGAGTTATAGAATCTCCAATGAAGAAAAATCTTGGAATTGGAGTTTTGGATTTGCTTAGTTTGTTTTTAGCTCATATGAATGAAGGATCCAATTCCCTTGAAAACCTTTTTGAAAATATGGGGGAGTCCATTAGTACTATGGTTAGTTTTATCAGTTTTAAAAGGAAAAATTCTGATGAGTTAAAGTC
>CAYPJH010000384.1:0-4325 GCA_964411035.1 uncultured Methanobrevibacter sp.
ATTTTTCACCACTTATACCATGTCTTCCAATAGATTTAACCTCACCTTCAGAGGTCATCATGTCAGCTACAAGCA
Organism: uncultured Methanobrevibacter sp.; assembly: GCA_964411035.1. Lineage (GTDB taxonomy): Archaea > Methanobacteriota > Methanobacteria > Methanobacteriales > Methanobacteriaceae > Methanocatella. The sequence continues at coordinate 76 of CAYPJH010000384.1, forward strand.
TAATATGCCTTACATCAACACTAAGACCTTGATTTTCAAGAGTGTTTGTAATTTCATCAATGATTGCTTGTCTTGCTGCTTCAATTCCTAAAACCTCTTTGATTTCGTGAATACTGTTAGTAGTTGTTCTAACACCGTCAACTTCAGGAAGTTTGAGAATTTCGGCTAAGTTAGAACCTTGGGTGTGCATAACCCATTCACTTTCTTCACTTCCAGGAATCATTTCATTACGAATAATAACTCTATCAATTCCTTTAATTCCACTTACACGTAATTCACGAAGTTTATCTGCTAAAAGACGAAGTTCCCTAATGGATTGTTTGGATGGTTCAACACTAAATGAATCTCCATCTATTACTGCCTTTTTAAAGGTTTTTTGAATCTTTTGTATGATGGCAGTTTTATCAAAATGTTTATCCTTGATTTTATTTGAATCTAAAGTTGCTTCAACTTTCATTTCAACATAATTTAAAATAAGGTCTTCAGTTAACACATCATTAAGTGTACTTTTACCTATTCCATTAGCTAACTTGTTAACTTTAGTTTCATCATTTCTAGTTTCTTCATTTAGATAAATGTCCATTGTTGGAGTGGAAATTTTCTTTCTTGCATCCACAATTTCGATAAGTCTTGGAAGACCTAATGTTACGTTTAACTCTACTACCCCAGCATAGTGAAAAGTACGCATTGTCATCTGAGTACCAGGTTCACCAACTGACTGTGCAGCAACTGTTCCAACAGCCTCGCCAGCTTCAACATGAGCTCGGTCATAGGCACGCAAGAACTCGATTATAACTTGAATTAATTCTTTAAAAGTTAAATCTTTACGTTTAGATGTTAATGCAAAATCTTCAATATAGCTTTCAGATAAATTGTAAATACCTAAAGCATTTAAGAGATCTTCAATAAAATTGTATAACTCTACAATTGATTGTTCTTGAGGATTGAAGGACATCATTGCATTTTTGATTTGACCTTTAGACAAACCGTCATCGAAATAATCAGAGATTAATGCATTTATCTCATCAAAACCTTCCAGATTGCTAACATCAACATCACCTTCATCAATGATGGTGCTTGCTTTTTTAAGGTTTACTTTAAATGATTTGTTGTCTTTTGAAACAGTGATATCTTCAGAATAATCCTCAAAACCATCTGCAACAACAGTCAAAACATAAACCCCTTCACTAACACCATCAATAGAGCAACTACCAGTGCCACTAGTTTCACCGGATTTCTCACCCACAGACACAGCAGCACCCTTAACAGCCTTATGAGTATTAATATTCTTAACAACAATAGATAAATCAAAAGGTGCGTCTGATTTTTCGCTGGAAAATTTAGTTAATTCTATTTTAAATGATTTGCTGCTTTTTGAAACAGTGATATCTTCAGAATAATCCTCAAAACCATCTGCAACAACAGTCAAAACATTAGGTCCTTCACTAACACCTTTAATAGAACAACCACCAGCACTACCTGTCTTACCTGACTTTTCACCCACAGACACAACAGCACCCTTAACAGCCTTATGAGTATTCATATTCTTAACAGAAAAAGATAAATCAAAAGTTGCATCTACTTCTTCAGAATTTTCATCAATAGATTTATTAGGCATTCTATTTTCCTCCATCAATTGCGGAAATTGCTTCATCATTTTCACCAGAAGCAGATTTCTCCTTAAGTCTTATTTCATCAATAATCTTATTAAGATCTGCTGGTTTACCAAAATCACTTTTAGCCGGATCTACACCATCTTCACCGAACATTGTTTGAATAACCATTTCCTGATTATCAGTTACAAGTCCGGATGGTTTTACCTGTAAATCCTGAAGTGCATTTACAAGTCTTCTTTGCATGTATCCAGATTGTGCTGTACGAATAGCAGTATCTACAAGACCTTCTCTTCCCCCCATAGCGTGGAAAAAGAATTCAATTGGGTCAAGTCCATGTTTGTAACTAGAATGTACAAATCCTTTTGCCTTTGCCCCTAATTCGTTTTTCTTAAAGTGAGGTAATGCCCTATCAATATATCCTCTTTTAATACGTTCTCCCCTAATAGCTTGTTGACCTACACATGCAGTAATCTGAGTAAGGTTTAACATAGATGCCCTAGCACCAGTACGTGCCATGATTACAGAGTAGTTTGGAAGATATTTTCTTCTGCCATCCTCATATTCATCCATTTTAAGGTATTTTTCTGCGATTTCACCGGAACCGTCCCTAGCTTCCCCTAATACCTGCATGATTCTCATTTCAAGAGTTTCTTCAGGACTTCTTCCAGGTAATGGTTCAAGGAATCCTTCTTCAAAAGTATTAATAAGTTTATCTACTTCATTTTCTGCATTATCCAAGTGAGCTGCAATTCTATCCTGTGCCTCTTCTGGAATTTCTTCATCATTGATACTTGTAGTAATTCCATTTTCCATTATTCCACAAATAGCTAAGTCAGTGGAACGATCGAGGAACTCACGAGCTCTACCTGCACCGTATTCTTTAACAATTTTATCAAGAATCTTTCCAGAAAATGAACCATAAGCCTTCTCATCAATAGCACCGCTTAAAAGTTCACCTTCTTTAATTACAACATATGCATCGTATTCACATGCTTTTTCTTTACAGAAATCACATTTTCTACAGATTTCTGCTTTATAGTTAAGATTTAAATCCTTAGGTAAAAGTAGGCTGAATAATTCTTTACCTGATATTTTAACATCCTCTTTTAAGCTAAGTATATAATCAACAGATTCTTCATCAGATAAGTTTTTATCTTCAACTGAATCATCATTAACTGCTTTAGCTCTTCCAAGTCTTGCAAGAGATTTATTTATATCCAAATGAGATTTCCTAATTATTTGTAAAGCTGTTTCGAAGTTAAATTCAGTTCCGGTTCTTGTTAAAATGTATGCACCGGAAATATGATCGTGAATAGCTCCAATAATTGGTCCACCAAACCTTGGGGATAGAATGTGCTCTTGTACACGCATTAAACTTTTAGCTTCTGCCCTGGATTCATCAGTTTGGAAAACGTGCATGTTCATTTCGTCTCCATCGAAATCTGCATTGTATGGAGGACATACACAAAGATTAAGTCTGAATGTTTTATATGGAAGTACTCTTACTTCATGAGCCATCATACTCATTCTGTGAAGTGAAGGCTGACGGTTGAATAAAACCATATCTCCATCTTTTAAATGTCTTTCTATGATAAATCCGGGTTCTAATTGTTCTAAGATTAATTCTTTAGTATCATCTAAAACTCTGATTTTTCTTCCATCAAGTCTTATTACATAGTTTGCACCAGGATGAACATCTGGTCCATTTTCAATGTATTTCCTCATTTCATCAATGTTCCAATCATTAACATAAGCAGGTACAGTTACCTCTTTAGCTATCATTTCAGGTACACCTACTTCATTAATACTTATATTTGGATCTGGTGAGATTACAGTACGTGCTGAAAAGTTTACACGTTTACCTGAAAGATTACTTCTGAATCTTCCTTCTTTTCCTTTAAGTCTTTGAGCTAATGTTTTTAAAGGTCTTCCAGAACGATGTCTTGCTGGAGGAACACCTGAAGCTTCATTATCAAAGTAAGTAGTTACATGGTACTGTAAAAGTTCCCATAAATCTTCTACAATAAGCTGTGGAGCACCTGCTTCCATATTTTCAATTAATCTCTGATTGATTCTTAAGATATCTACAAGCTTGTGTGTTAAATCATCCTCGGAACGTTCACCAGTATCTAAAGTAATTGAAGGCCTTACTGTAACTGGAGGAACTGGTAAAACTGTTAATACTAACCATTCAGGTCTAGCTACTTCAGGATTAACTCCCAATACAAAAGCATCTTCATCTGAAATTCTTTCAAGTCTTTCACGAACTTCAGATGGAGTTAATTTATAATCTCCCTGATTAATGGAGACAGGTTTGTCAATAGTGATTTCTTCCTGTTTTGCTTCACAGTGAGGGCATGTTTCACGACGAGCAGTAGCATAAATTTCTTTTAAAAGATTGTTTAAGCTAACACCATGATGTTGAGCTTCATGGATTTTTTGTGTAAATTCTTCAATCTCACTTTCATCCAAAAGAACTCTTCCACATTCATTACAGGTTGAACGTAATATTTTATGAATAATATCTCCAAAACCTACATGAATAACAGGTCTTGCAAGTTCAATACTACCAAAGTGTCCTTGACATTCTCCACCTCTGTATCCACAAGATAAACATTTTAAGGATGGATCAAT
>CAYPJH010000385.1:0-4146 GCA_964411035.1 uncultured Methanobrevibacter sp.
GGTAAAAGATATGAGGATGCAACAACATGGTATTTAACAGAAGAAATGCCTGAATCAGTTAAAGATATTGTAGTCTGTGATACTACACCTCAAGACATGGATAATGATGTAGATATTGTTTTTTCATCAATTCCAACTGAACTTGCAGGTAAAATTGAAAAGGAATTTGCAAAAGATTATGTTGTAGCATCTAATGCCAGTGCTCATCGTATGAAGAAAAACATCCCTCTCGTAATTCCGGAGGTAAACCCACAGTATCTGGACATGGTTGAAGCACAGCAAAAGGAAAATAACTGGGATGGTTTCATTGTAACAAATCCGAATTGTTCAACAATAGCTTTAACTCTTACATTAAAACCTCTTGTTGATAATTTTGATGTTAAATCAATTCGTGTTTCTACAATGCAGGCGATTTCAGGTGCAGGTTATAATGGAGTTCCATCAATGGCTATTGTTGATAATCTTGTGCCTTATATTGGCAGTGAAGAAGAGAAAATGGAGTCTGAAACTTTACATCTATTAGGTAATTTTGAAGACGGTGAGGTTAAACCTGCTGATTTTAACTTATCTGCATCCTGTCATAGGGTTCCTGTTATTGATGGTCATACTGAAGCTGTTTTCGTTGAACTTGGTGATGAGTTTGAAATAGAGGATATTAAAAGTAAAATGAGTAATTTCAAAGCATTGCCTCAGGAATTAGGTCTTTTCTCAGCACCAGAAAACCCAGTTATTGTAAAAGAGGAAGATGATCGTCCACAGCCTAGAATGGATAGAGATGCAAGTGGTGGAATGGCTGTAACTGTTGGAAGAGTTCGTAAGGATGAAAACTTTGATAATAGTTTTAAATATGTTCTTGTAGGACACAATACTATAAGAGGAGCAGCAGGTGCATCTGTATTAAATGCCGAGTTAATAAATGATAAAATTTTATAATTTTTTCATTTTTCATGGTTTATATTTAAATAGAATAAAGTTTAAATTATAATATTGATAGGTCAAGAGAGTATAATGGGATATAAATGAGAATTGAAAGCAATCTTGAAAATGAAACTTTACAATCATTAATTCGTACGGGTTTACTTGAACTTAACAAGTTAAAGTTAAACATTACTGAAGCAAATCATCAAATGGAAGCTGATGATTCTGCAAGCAGAATTAATGAGCTTGAAAGTTTAGTTTTAGATAAGGAAAAAGAAGTATCCTTAATTAAGTTTAAAGCTGATGAAGCTGTTAATACTCTTAAAGATCAGTTGGATGAAAAAGATAAGGAAATTCAGAATAAGGAAAATAAAATCTTTGAGCTTAACTATGTTAATACATCATTAGAGGAAATTAAGGATTATTTTGCACAACAATTAAAAGAATATAAGGATAAAGAATTGTCTGAAATCAATAATAGGTTAAATGAAGCTTATAAAAGCCTTGCTGAGAAGGATGCTCATATTTCTAATTTAAATAAACAAATTGATGAGTTTAAAATAGAAGTTATCAGACTTGAAAATGATGTTGAAAGTCAAAATAAGATCTTTAACCTTGAAAGGGAGTTGGAGCTTAGAAATAATCAACTTAAAGATATTAACAATCAGTTAAATGTTATGCATGAAAAAACAGTTCCTGTTGAAGATTTTTATTATCTTAAAGAAGAGCTTGCTAAAAAAGATACTCGAATCAAGCGTTTAGAAGAAATCAATGAGTTTTTTACTGATTTACAAGAGGAAAATAATTATTATAATAATAATTCTAGTCAAACTCCTCCTTTTAAACTTGATAAAGAGTAATCATTTGTTTTATAATTTTACAAATGCTCTTACGGGCGCCGCTTCTGCCTGTATCTTCATTGGGATGAAAAAACCAGTGTATGTCTTATTTTTAAGTAGCTGTGTGTTTGCAATGTTTTCAGCAATCCAGATGTTGTTTTCAAGTAATATCTTATGAATCCTGTTTTCGCCAATTTTATCTACTGAACATCTATCTATACAAACTCCTTTTACATTTTCATCAATTAATCTTTCTGCAAATTCAAAAGAAAGATATGGAAAATTAATAAAATAGTCACAACTACCATAATCTTTAAATCCGTTTGTATTTATGATTATAATTTCTTCAAATGATTCAGCTGATTTTATTGTTTTATCTCTACATTGGATAACGCTGCATTTACCAATAAAGTTATTAATGTCAATTTCATCAATTTTTTCTTTGTTTTCAAAATAATGGTAAGGCGAATCTATATGTGTACCTGTATGTAGGCTTGTTGTAAGTTTTGATAGATTGCACTCGCTATCGGGGACATGCTCAAGAACTGTTTTAGGATCACCCGGAAACTCCAGACTTTCTGATGATAATGTATATGTTAAATCAATAAATGTCATTAAATTATAATTTAGTTCTCCTATTATTTTATCATTGCTGGCTGGCAATGTTTGGCATTGTCAAAAACTTTGGTGATTTTTTTTTGTTATTAATGTTTCAATACCTTATTTAAGTTTGAATCTTTTTATTATTCCTGTCACTATTTTGCAATTCTTTTTTTTTATATGTTTTTGGAAGCTGTTTTCTATTTCATTGTTTGTTGGTGTTTTTTTTTGTCTTTGAGAGTGTAATGAATCTGTTGAACTCAGGAATGATTAAATCTTCTCTTAATTTATCTATTATAATGGATCATTCTTGTTTATTTCATATTTTTATTTTGCGGTTTTTAGTGTTTTCACATCTACTGTAAAACTCCTTTTTATATTCATTTATTATTTTTCTTCGTTTAATGTATTTATGAATATGTGAATTACATTTAAGACAATGAACAGGTTTAGTGCTAAAATTTATTTTATCTTTAAATGATTTATACAATAGTTCATCCTAGTATCACAGCTAACAGAAAATTACTTTGATTATTATATTCATCAATTTTATATTTGTTATAAATATGTTTATAGTGGATTGATTTTAAATACATAAATGATATGTTTTATATATAATTTATATATACTGGATTTTAAATCTATTAAGTGATATAGTCTTTGCTATATTATTTTTTAAAAATTAATTTTAGTTCATGGGGGAGGATAATGAATAAAAAGGTATTTGTAATATTAATAGTATTAATATGTGTTTTATCTATTTCTACAGTTTCCGCGAATGGGACCTCTACTGAAGTGGTAGGGAAAACTGTTTCTAATTCAGGTTCTTTTACAGAACTTCAAAACTTAATTAATACTAATGACAATACTATAGAATTAAATAAGAACTATACTTATTCTGAGGGAGATATTGGAAATAGTATGGGTGCCATTACTATTGATAAAAATTTAACAATAGATGGTAACGGCTATACTATTGATGCTTCTAATAAAGTTTCAATATTTACTATTGCTAAAGATATGAGTGTAACTATAAATAACATTACTTTTATTAATGGCAAATCTGATGATGGTGGTGCTATTTATAATTATGGAACTTTAATTGTATATGGCTGTGAGTTTATTAATAATACCGCTACCAATAATGGAGTAATTTATAATATGGGAAGTTTTACGAATATCGATTCAACTTTTGTTAATAATACTGCTAAGTTTGGTGGGGTAATTTATAATATGGGAAGTTTTACTGATATTGATTCAACTTTTGTTAATAATTCTGCTGGCTCTGGTGGGGTAATTTATAATATGGGAAGTTTTACTGATATTGATTCAACTTTTGTTAATAATACTGCTAGGTTTGGTGGAGCAATTTATAATAGAGGAAGTTTTACTGATATTGATTCAACTTTTGTTAATAATACTGGTAGATATGGTGGGGTAATTTATAATATGGGAAGTTTAAATGTTATTGATTCAACTTTTGTTAATAATTCTGCTAGCTATGCTGGTGGAGCAATTGAGTCTAATGTTAAAGAGGTGACTACTGTTACTAATTCAACTTTTATTAATAATAATGCTGTTAATCATGGTGGAGCAATTTATGATAATAGGGGAAGTTTAAATGTTTCTGATTCAATTTTTATTAATAATTCTGCTGATCGTGATGGTGGAGCAATTTATAATTCTGGAAGTTTAACTACTCTTACTGATTCAATTTTTATTAATAATTCTGCTACTCATGATGCCGGAGCAGTTAAGGGTGATGATGTAGTAGTTGTTGTTGATTCAA
>CAYPJH010000386.1:0-3463 GCA_964411035.1 uncultured Methanobrevibacter sp.
GTATTAATAGAGCAGAAATTGCAGAAAAGGTATATCAAGGACATGCAAGCCCAGAATTCACTGGTTCCGATACCCGTTCTTACGGTAATCCAGATGCAAAAATACAGGATAATAATATATCCGGTGCAAAAGAAATCCTAAAAGAAGGAGGATGGGTAGATACAGATGGAGATGGTATTGTTGAGAAAAATGGCGTTCCAGCATCATTTAAAGTTTATTATCCTTCAAATGATGAAGCTAGACAGGCATATTCAACAGTTATAGCAGAACAGGCAAAAGAATTGGGAATAAACATGACCCTTGAAGGTACTGATTGGGATACAATTTATAAAAATATGTATAGCTCAGCAACAACAATGCAGATGACTTCAAACGATCCATTCCAGGCAGTATACAAAGAATATCACACTAAAAATATTACTGTAGATGATTATTTAAATCCAAACGCTTATAGTAACCCTGAAGTAGATGCAGTTCTTGAAAAGGCTATAAGTGCTTCAAGCCAAAGTGAAGCAGAGCAATATTGGAAAGAAGCAGCTTTACTTAGTGATGGTGGAGGATTTTCACCAGCGGGTGATGCACCTTGGTTATGGGTTGTAACCTACCACTTTACATATTTCATCAAGTCAGACATTGATATGGGAGATGTACCTCCTAATCAGGGACAAGACCCATTCTCAAATATTGTTGAGTGGAAACGTGTTAATGGAACTATAAACAGGCCGAACATGGTTGTTAATTCAACTTCCATTATATAATAAGGTTATATTATTAACTTTATTATTTTTTTTTGGAGATTTTACATGAATCAAAAAGTAGGAAAGTTTATTTTTTCCAAAGCAGTACGTTTTATATTATTAATGATTGCAGTTGCTATTTTTAGTTTTGTTCTTTTACAGTTATCTCCAATTGATCCTGTAAATGCATATTTAAAAGAAATATCAGTTTCACAATCTCAAAGACTAGCGCTGGAATCATATTTTGGAGTAAATACTCCCTTACCTGCTAAAATTTTCAATTGGTTAACCTCATTATTACACGGTGATTTAGGCACTTCTTTAATTTATCGTATTCCGGTAATTGATGTAATAATCGATAAATTTTCAGCTTCAATAGCATTAATGTCCATTTCCTGGATTTTAAGTGGAGTTATTGGTTTTGGATTAGGAGTATTGGCAGGTAAAAATAAGAATTCTTGGATAGATAAAGCTGTGAAAGTTTATTGCTACATATTACAGTCTTCTCCATCATTTTGGGTAGGATTAATTTTACTTATGATATTTGGTGTTTATCTGCAGTGGTTCCCTGTTGCATTCGGAGTTCCAATTGGAGTTAGCGCCAATGATGTAAGTTTGGCTGAATGGTTATCCAGACTGGTTTTACCAACAGCTGCCTTAAGTATGGTTGGTGTTGCACCAATAGCTTTATACACACGTAATGAACTTGTAGAAGTTTTAAACAGTGATTATATCCGTTTTGCAAAAAGTAGAGGGGAATCCGGTTGGAACTTAATTAAAAGGCATATGAAAAATATTCTACTTCCAGCAATCACACTCCAATTTCTATCTTTCAATGAATTATTTGGAGGAGCTGTTTTAGTAGAGCAGGTATTTTCCTATCCCGGAATTGGTCAGGCAGCAGTATCCGCAGGACTTCAAAGTGATGTTCCTTTATTGTTGGGAATAGTTTTATTTAGTGCTGTATTTGTTTTTTTAGGAAACTTGATGGCAGACATCATTTACTATTTTGTTGATCCAAGAATTAAGGAGAATGAATATTATGATTAAAAATAAGAATAAGAACAAGGCTTTTAATTTTTCCTCTATTAATTTAAGAACAAAAACATTAATTATAATAATAATTGCCTCTTTAATCATCCTTGCAGTAATCATAAGTTCATTTTTCATTCCAAGTCAGCTAAACACTAATTTCGGATTAATAAATCAGGCTCCATCATTACAGCATTTATTTGGAACAGACTGGATGGGTCGTGACATGTTTTTAAGAACAATTAAAGGTTTAAGTTTAAGTGTAATAGTAGGAATGTTTGCAGCTGTTGTAAGTACATGTATGGCTATAGGACTTGGATTATTATCCAGTGTAAATAAGTTTACAGATGAACTAGTAGCAGGAATAATTGACCTGTTTAACTCAATACCTCATATTTTACTGATTATCCTAATTTCAATTAGCTGTGGTGGTGGATTTTATGGTGTAATTATGGGTGTTGGTCTTACACATTGGTCTCCTCTTGCAAGAGTGCTAAGAGCAGAAGTTAAAAAGATACAAACAACAGATTATGTTAAATTATCTGAAAAACTTGGAAAATCAAAGTGGTTTGTTGCAACCAGACATATTTTAATACTTGTAGTTCCCCAAATCATTGTAGGAGTTATTTTAATGTTTCCACATGCAATTATGCATGAAGCATCCATATCATTTTTAGGATTTGGTCTTCCACCTCATGAGCCAGCCATTGGTATTATCTTATCTGAATCTATGAAATACTTAGCTAGTGGGGATTGGTGGTTAGCTTTCTTCCCAGGTTTATCATTATTGCTGGTAGTTTTACTATTTGACTTAATTGGAGAACATGTAAATAAACTGTTAGACCCTTCAAGTGCACAGGAGTAAATATTATGATTGAAGATTTATTAAAAGTGGAAAACTTATCAATTGGTTTTAATATTTATGTTAAAGGTTTAAGACAAAATTATCTTCCTGTTATATCTGATTTATCCCTTGATGTTAGGGAATCTGAAATTGTTGCAGTATTGGGGTCAAGCGGTTCTGGAAAAAGCTTACTTGCAGATTCAATCCTTGGAATTTTACCTTCCAATGCTGTTTTAAATGGAAATATTTATTATAAAAATCAAAAGATTCTTCAACACGATAAAGAAAGACTTAGAGGGGATAAAATTAGTTTAATCCCTCAGTCAGTAAATTTTTTAGATCCTCTATTAAATATTAAGGAACAGGCAATTGGAATTACAGATGATGAAAATCAGAAAACCAAATTGGAATCTAAACAAAGAGCTATTTTTGATGAATATAATCTATCTGAAGATGTTGATGAATTATATCCTCATCAGATTTCCGGAGGTATGGCAAGAAAGGTTTTAATCAGTACAGCTTTATTAAATGATCCGGAACTTATCATTGCAGATGAACCAACTCCAGGTCTTGATAAAAAGGCAGTAGATGAAACAATTAAAAACCTCCTAGATTTAAGGAATAAAGGAGCTGGAATTCTGGTTATTACCCATGATATTGATACTGCAATAAAAATAAGTGATAGAATAGCTATTCTTTATCTAGGTTATGTAATTGAAATTACTGATACTAAAAACTTTTCAGGAGAAGGTGAGAATTTACGCCACCCATATACCCGTGCACTTTACAGGGCTCTTCCACAGACAAATTTTGAATTAACTTTAGGTAAACAACCTTCCTATAGTGAAAT
>CAYPJH010000387.1:0-3181 GCA_964411035.1 uncultured Methanobrevibacter sp.
ATTGTTGTAACTGACCCTAGGTCTGATAATCAGGCAATTCTTGAATCTAAACAAAACGGTATTCCTGTAATCGCATTATGTGATACTGAAAACTTATTAAGTTTTGTTGATATTGCAATTCCTGTAAACAACAAAGGTAGAAAAGCTATTGCATTAGTTTACTGGTTACTTGCAAGACAAATTTTAAGAGAACGTGGAGTAATTCCTGAAGACGGCGAATTAGATGTTGAAGCATCTGACTTTGAATTAAAATTCTAATGAGTATTATGATAAGAAAACCTGCTGTAAGTGGAACATTTTATCCAAATGATAAGGATGAACTTATAGAAACTATTGAAGATTGTTTTTTATCATCATTTGGCGTGGGAGAAATTCCTTCTAATGTTGAACATTTTGAAGGTAAGGATTATCCTATTAATGTAATGGTTCCACATGCAGGTTTTGTTTATTCTGGATCTATTGCTTCTTATGGTTACTTCGAAATAGCTAAATATGGCATTCCTGATGTTTTCATAATTTTAGCCCCAAATCACACTGGTTTTGGCTGTGATATTTCAATTTTCAATGAAGGTGCGTGGAATACTCCTCTTGGAGATGTAAGTGTTGACAGCGAATTTGCCAATATGCTTATTGATTATAATGATAACATATCTGCAGATTTTAAAGCACATGCTTATGAACATGCTATAGAGGTTCAACTTCCATTTTTACAATTTTTATCAGATGATTTTAAAATAGTGCCAATAACAGTTAAATCACAATCAATTCCAGATATGACAGATATTGCACAGAATATTGTTGATGTTGCAGATAAGTTGGATAAGTCATTCTGCATTATTGCAAGTACTGATTTATCTCATTTCAATACACAGGAACGTGCAAATAAGGTTGATAATTTTGTTTTAGAAGATATTGAACAGATGGATTCATTAAAGTTAATGGAAGAGATTATTCAATACAATATTACGATGTGCGGTTATGGTCCTGTTATTGCTACTATGATAGCATCTGGTTTAACTGGAAAAGATAATGCTCATGTTTTAGCTTATAAGACAAGTGGAGATGTTTCTGGAGATTATTCTAATGTTGTAGGATATGCTTCAGCCATATTTAAGTAGGTGGGTTAATTGCAAGCTATAGCTTCTGCTCCAGCTAAAACAATTTTATTCGGTGAACATTCAGTTGTTTATAATGAACCTGCAATTGCTGGTGCAGTTAATAAAAGAGCAGTGATTAAAATTAAAGATGCTGACGGTAAAAAATCAGTATTAAAATCATATGATTTAAATTTTGAAGCAGAATTAAATACTCGGAATAAGATTTATTATTTAAAAAAAGGAAAGCCGGGAATTATTAGATACATTTTAGAAGCTTTAAGTAGATTTCATGACCATACTCCAATTGAAATAAATTTATCTACAAATATCCCTATTGGTTCTGGTTTAGGTTCTTCAGCTGCAGTTACTGTTGCAACACTTGCAGCTTTATTTAGATATCATAATATTAGATTTAATAAAAAATATCTTGCACATGAAGCTCATATGGTTGAGCAGGCAGTTCAGGGAATTGCAAGTCCGTTGGATACTATGGTTTCAACATATGGTGGGCTTGTTTATCTATCCAGAAATAAAAAGATAGAACGTTTTAAAGTTAATTTTAAAGCACCTTTGGTTGTAGGTTATACAAATAAACACGGAAACACTGGAAAAATGGTTAAGGAAGTTCGTTCACTTAAAAATAAACATCCAAGAATCATTAATTCAGTTATAACTTCAATGGGCCATATTGCAAACTTTGCAAAACAGGCAATTTATGATAAAAATTATAAAAAAATAGGAGAGCTGATGAATTTAAATCAAGGATATCTTGATTTACTAGGAGTTAACACATATGAACTCTCCCGTATGATTTATAATGCTCGTGAAGCAGGTGCTATTGGTGCAAAAATTACCGGATCCGGTGGTGGAGGAAGCATTGTTGCACTTTGTCCAAATAATGTAGATAAAGTTGCAAGAAGTATTGCAAGAGAAGATAACTATTTAAAGGTTCATTTTACGAAAAAAGGAGTTTCTTCAAGATATCATAAATAAGGTAATTTCATGATTATTTTAAAGTTAGGAGGAAGTATTTTAACAAAAAAAGATTCAAATACTCCTCAAATTGATGAAAATAATTTAAAAAGAATCGCTCGTGAAATCAAATCATCACTTGACAATTCTACGAAAGAATTAATCATAGTTCACGGTGCAGGATCATTCGGACATCCTCCAGCTAAACAATATAAAATTGGCGAACTATTTGATAAAACAGAATACGGGGAAAAACGAATTGGTTTTGCAAAAACACAGAATGCTGTTAAAAAATTAAACATGTTAGTTTGTGATGCTTTTATTAATGAAGGTCTTTCGTTAGTAGCAATTCCTGCATCAAGCTTTATAACATCTAATAATAAAAGAATTAAAGAAGGAAATTTAGATAAATTCAAACAATATCTTAATAAAGGTTATATTCCGGTTATTTATGGTGATGTAGTTCTTGATGATGCAGTTGAAATGGCTGTTATATCAGGTGATCAATTAATACAGTATTTAGCCATTAACCTAAATGCAGACAAGGTTATTCTTGCAACTGATGTTGATGGTGTTTATAATAAAAATCCAAAAATCAACAAGGACGCCAAATTTATCAAAAAGGTATCATCACTATCCGATTTAGATACTTTTGACAGCACTACAAATACTGATGTAACTGGCGGGATGATTGGAAAAATTAAGGAATTATTGCATCTTTCAAAATTAGGTATTGATTCACAAATAATTAATGCTAATGTAGATAAAAACATTTACAATGCTTTAGAAAATAAAGAAGTTAAAACTACAATTATTTCAGTAAAACAGGGATAAAATGATTACAGATAGAAAATTAGAGCATTTGTTAATCTGTGAAAACTATGATGTTGAGTTTAAAAATAAAACTACAGGTTTTGAAGATGTTGAATTTGTACATAAGGCATTACCTGAAATTAATAAAAATACTATTGATTTGTCAACATCTAAATTTGGTAAAAAATTAGATTCCCCTTTATTTATAACTGCAATTACAGGAGGACATCCCTATTCCAAAAGTATTAATGAAAAGTTGGCAATGGCTGCAGATGAAAAAAATATCGCATTAGGTGTTG
>CAYPJH010000388.1:0-1905 GCA_964411035.1 uncultured Methanobrevibacter sp.
TATAAGAGCACTGCTGTTTCTGAAATCAACAAGTTCCACAACCTCTTTGTAGGTCAAAGTGAGAAGCTTGGTAACTCAGACGGAGTAGCTTATGTTGCAAGAGGAACAAACGGTATTGTTCTTGTAAACTGTAATGGAACAAGCAAAGATATCAACATTGCAGATACAGGACTTGCTGACGGTGTTTATACCGATACAATTACAGGTAATAAATTCACCGTATCTGGCGGAGCTGTAAGCGGTAGCATTGGTGGAACAGGTATAGCTGTTGTATATAACGGAACAACAACTCCCAGAAACACTGTTTCAGTTGAAAGCGGAAGCTTTACAGGCGAAACAATCACTCTTACACTCGGTCTTGAAAATGCAACATCAGGCACATATTGTCTTGATGATTCAACTCCTGTTTCCTACACAGGAACAAAGACAATCCGTATTGGTTCAGACTACAATTACGGCGATACAATCAACCTTACTGTGACTGCTACCGACGGAGCAAAAACCTCAACCACAGTTTATAAATATACAAAGAACGAGGCGGCTTCTTCAGGAGTTTATATTTTCCTTAATCCCAAAAAGAAGACAACTTGGAAAGCTCCGTTTAATGTATATATCTATGATGAGGACTCAAATCCCAATATGACCTACTGCAACGCTCCTTGGCCGGGTCAACCTATGAACTATGATGCCGCACAGAACCTCTATTATGTCGAGGTTTCGGACAAAACTTGTCTTGGCAAGGATGCAAGCGGTAACACTTCTACAGTAAACTATGATTTGGCGCACTCATCTAATACCTATGTAATCTTCAACGATTCAACAGGCAAGCAGTATCCCGGTGACGGCGCAAGAACAAAGATTAAGCTTCAGGGTTCATCCAAGATTTACGCTGATACAGCATCTAACTCTTGGGCAGCCACAAGTAAGACTCCTTCCGTTGCTCCTCCTGTACCCGCAACAGAAGTTACAAAGGGCACAGTTGCAACAACAGCAGTTCAAACAACAGCAAAAGCCACAACTGTTGCAACAACAGCAAAGCCCACAACTATTGCTACAACTGCAAAACCCACTACTATAGCAACAACAGCAAAACCCACTACTATTGCAACAACAGCAAAGCCTACAACCGGCACTACAGTTGCTACTGTTGCTACAACAATTCCCTCTGATAAAAAATATATCTATGGTGATGTAAACTTTGACTTTGTTGTTGACATCAATGACGCAACAGATATTTTGAGACACAATGTAGGTGCTTCAATACTGACAGATATGGGCGTTATTCTTGCCGATGTTGACAGTGACGGTATTATTACTGTAATGGACGCTACAAAGATTCAGAAGTATGTAGCTATGTCACCCGATTGGGGAAGAACAGGTCAGCCCTACGGCGGAGTTATTCCTCAACCTTCAACAACACCTAAACAACAGCAGAACAAACAACAGCAGAACAAACAACAATTCCTACAACGGTTACAGAGGCTACAACAGCACCGGTTCTCACAGGAGATTATTACCTCTTCGGTTCAATCAACGGCGCAAACTATGGTTGTGAAGAAGACTATCAGAACCTCGGCGATTATCATATCGTTGACGGCAAGGTAGATGTAAACTTCACACAAACAAGCTATGTTGGTGTAAAGACCGCAGACAACAAAGATTGGTATATGACCGACGGTTGGCAGGGAGAAGTAACAGAGGCAACTCTTTACAACTCAAAGAACCTCGGTACAAATGCCGATAAGCTTATGATTCCTGCAGGTACTGCTACAATCTATGTAACAGAAAACGGCGACGGAACACTCACAATCTCATACGAGATGACAGGTGATGTCAAGCCTACAAATCCCGATACACCCGGTCAAACAGGAGACTATTACCTCTTCGGTTCAATCAACGGCGCAA
>CAYPJH010000389.1:0-2147 GCA_964411035.1 uncultured Methanobrevibacter sp.
GGTATTGGTCCTGTTGATGCAGCTATTAATGCAGTTAGAAAGTCAATTGCTGAGTTTGAAGGTATTGAACTTGTTGAATATCACGTAGATGCGATTACTGGAGGTACTGATGCTTTAATTGATGTTATTGTTAAGCTTCAAAAAGGAGATAATATCATTTCTGCAAGAGGTACAGAGCCGGATATTATAAATGCAAGTGTAAAGGCATATGTTGCAGGAGTTAACAGGTTAATTGAAATGTAAGGGGATTGTATTTTGGATATAAATGATTTTGACATATTGATTTTAGGATATTCCGGTTATGTTGAATCTGTTGAGGATGTTTTATCTGATATTGATGAGTTGAAGGATGAGAATTCTGTGGTTCAACTGATAAATGCTGATTTGATTGCAGGTTCAGGGCATGTTTGGCATGCTATTAACCAGGCTGTTTTGGCTTTTAATCGGAAAAGGAATTTTGCCAATGATTTGGGTGTTGAGATATGTCTTAGATGTTCTGCTCAAAAACAGATTTCAAAGGCTTTTCAGCTTTTGGGTTTGAAGGAAGGGGAAATGAACATATGCTCAATAATTTTAAACCCTAATGATTCAATCCTTGAATATTTAAATAATACTTTCACACGGGATGATGGTGTTTTATCAAACATAAATCCTAATTTAATTGAAGCTTTCGATATTTCTTCTGAAGAAGCAGAATCATATATGTATGAAGATATTATAATTGATAAAATTTCAAAAATCTCTGTAGATTATTGATTTTTACATTCTTCAACAGCTTCAATAATAATATCCAGATTTTCTTTATTAAGACAGCCATAATCTAAATTTTTAGTTTCAATAACCACTGCCTTTTCCCGTACTCTATTATAATTTGGACATTTGGTGACAAATCCGCTTTTATTGATTTTTAATTTTTGTTTAAGATTCCATGATAAATCCTTAGGTTTAGAGTCTTTAATTATTACATTCAACCCTCTTTTATCCTGATGGATTACATCACAAATATTGTTTTTTAAATAGCTATTTGCAGATATTGTGGCGTCCAGTTTTTTTCCAACATTTTCAAGTTCTGCATCTATACCGCTTAATGTAACTTTAGATGGTTTGGTGATTTTTTGCTGGATTTTAGTTTTTTTGAAAATATCTTCATTATCTGAAGATATCAGTCCTCCACTTCCAACATTTATTATTTTCGGAGAACCGGTTGATGTTAAGATAATATCTGAAAATTTACCGTTTCCAAGCTTTTTATCCACGTCCCCAATTCCTGCTGATGCATCTTCAATCAAGGTTATATTCTTATCCTTACAAACCTTACTTATTTCCTTCAAGTCCTGTTCAGCAGTATAGGCTGCAAAGCTGGTAAATATCAAACTGGAATTATCTTCAAAATCATTAATATCCTCGGGGTTTATTACACCATAATCAGTTTTTATAAGCTCAATATTCTTATTCAATAAATTGGCAATCTGTTTAAATCCGTTCCAGGCTCCCTGATCAGGAATAATAATATTATCGCCAACAGCAGACAATGCTATAAAAATGCTTCCATTGCCGCTGTTTGTAATACAAACATGTTCATGAGAGGTGAGCTTTCTGAATTTGGATTTAATGCTTTCTTCAAAATCCAGAAAAGATCCGTTTAAAGCAACATCGGCCATTGTTTTTCTGGTTTTTTTTGAAGGTTCCTTAAACTTAAACATCATTTTAATCATTTTTTAAAGTAGGCATCTAATGTTGTCTGTTTTGAGTGAAGCATATCTCTAAGTAAAGTTCCAGTTTTAACATATTTGCTGATAGGCAGCTTCAATCTAGTTCCACAATAAGCTAAAGCTTCCTTTAAGGTTTCAAATTCTTTATATGGTAATTGCATAGCTGATTTAATATTTTCCCTAACATTAAAAACGCCTAATGGAACATAACCTTCATAAGCTTCTCTTAAAACAATAGTGCCGGCTTGTTTTTTCTCTTTTCTCAGCGCATCAAGAATAGTCATTTTACAGGTATAGAAACAGCCTCCAACTGAGGAATATTCCTTCTTGCCGCTATTTTTTTCATAGTCACTAAATATCAGTTCTTCTTTTTTCAAAAGTTTAATAAAAGCTTCATACCATTCATATTGCCACTCGGTAGGTGTTAGAATTATT
>CAYPJH010000390.1:0-4477 GCA_964411035.1 uncultured Methanobrevibacter sp.
CCCCTCACCTTCCATGGGTGTGTAGTTTTCTACACAAAGCCCCATATCCTGTTTTCCATCTCTCCTGCTTCAGCCCCTCTTCTTCCTGTGCTACTGAGGTATCTACATAGGTGAGTCCTACAGAGGCATATGAAAATCAGGGGACAGGGAAGTAGGGTGCATCCATAACATCCATGCCCTGAATGCAATCCCGTGGGATGATGATGTGATTAAGGAATAAATTATACCATTTTATAGAAATAACTATAGTTAGTACAAATGGCTTATTTTAATCTGTAGTTTTGCACCAAAGGAACAGATCGGTGCTGAAGTTAAATGGAGGAACTTTTATCAATTGCAGAAATAAAGTCAGATCCATGGGTTCATTAGTGCTAATTAAAAGAAAAATATGACCACAAAGAAAAACATTTATTTAAAGAACATAATCCACAGCACTAATACTGGTACACTTTTAAATGCCGATGTTACCAGTTATCAAATATATAGTGTACTGGGAAATATTTATATTATTTGATAGGCCATTTGTAAAACTGCATACTCATTCAGAAAGTATACTTAAAACACAAAAATATTTAATGATGTTGTAAATGTTAAATTACCTTTGCATATGTTAAACTGAAATATTTTTATGTAAATATTTTTTAATTATTAAATGTACTAAATTGTTTTTGAGCTTTTTGAGATACATAAATGAATAACACGTAAACACTGAGGAGTTATATTAAATGAGTCCATGTTGAATTTGATTAAACTGAATTTTCATACCCGGAAAATTAAAACTATATATAATGTACCATCTGGTTGTTGTAAATTCAGGGTATGTTGTAAACAGTATAACCAGAATTTAGATAATATATATGAAAAATTATTCATTAACAAAAGGGTTTTTGTTGGCTGTTCTCATCCATTTTTGGTTCTTAACAGGGAAATTATGATAAGGTTAGGTTTAAAGGCTTTTCTAAATAAGCCATATACTTGATCAAAGTTAGAAATTGGTGGCAGAGCTCCATTGTGGCAAATTATATACTCCAGATTTTTTTTTTTTTGCATAAAAAAATATAGTGGGCTATTCCCTAAAGAAAACATGTTTGTTCTTTTTACCACTTCACTATGAAGATCAAGTTTTGTCCACTTGGCCATGTAAAGGCTTCCTTGTCCCCTTCATGAGGTCTCCTATCCAGTCTATATTCATTTCTCTCCACATACCCCATGAACTTCAACAACTCTCACATACTTGCTCACACCAAATAGGAATCTCTTAGCCTGAGAATCTCCTCTCAGCTCCTTCCATGCCTCTTTAGGAACTGTAACCTTTTCAGTTTCTAGATTTTCCGTCTGTATATGTGAATGCTCATAAGCAGAAACTTATTTGTTTGTCCAGATCTGAATGGCATAGATTTAACTCCTGTGCAAGATACTCCTGTGGCTTCAAGAAAAGAAGATACATATGTTCATTTTAATGTGGACATTGAGCTCCAGAAGCATATTGAAAAATTAACCAAAGGTTTGTAATTATCAGTTACTGACTTCTTAAGGACACAGTACTTATCTGGGTTTGTGTTCATAGTATACTTAACACAAGATCTTACGTCACATAGTTATGAATATTGACTTAAAGAAAGTCAAATCAACATATTTTTTAAATATGAGAATTAGCAGTTGCATTATCTAGTTGTGTAATAATGTGGTTAAATATTATTTGATAGGGAAGTTTTTCTCATAATACAGAGTTAAGGAAGCAGGGTCCCTAATAATTACCTTAAGTCCTTTTAGGAACCTAATGATTACTTTCTAACAGTTAAAGAATTATTATTTTTTCTTTCAATAAGATGCATTGGGTAAAAAGATACTATAACTGGCAGTTAGTTTGTAAGAATATGGAAAGGACAATCTGAGCTTGGTGGTTTCAGGAGGGAGAGAAATGATGTAAGCTAGAATTTTTTTTTAAAGGAACTCTTTTAAATTTCTATTCTATCTAATATAGGTGCTTATTGAAACCATTTCTATAGGTACTGCTGATACTTAAGTAACTTCTGTTTTTCTTGTGGTATTTAATATTTTATATTTTGGTATTTTATGATTCTACCTGTGTACATAACTTACATTCTTGCTATACAATTTTGTTGTACTTTGTAGAATTAAATGATATGGAGAAATGTCACTCAGACATGGTAGAAGAGCTTGGAGTGACAGCCACAGTGAGTTATCAACAGTTGTGTCATCAGACTGTTTGACACGTTAATTTGTAAAATCATAGGCTTCTGGTGACACGTAAGAAATGTGTGGTCTCTGGCTTATGTGGTTTGTTTTAATTCCTTAGGTGCAGCTATCTTCTTTGAATTCAAACACTACAAGCCTAAAAAAAGTTTTATCAGCACCAAGTGTTTTGCTTTCATGGAGATGGATGAGATTAAACCTGGGCCAATTGTAATAGAACTGTAAGTGATATACATATAGGATTCTTACTGTTTTAATGGTTACTAGTTCATGTTTCTTCTTAGTCCCTCTTATCTAGAATGTAACATTGGAGTAGATCAATCATCAAAGTATTTTAAACAATGATCTTTCTATTGTGGTTACAGATACAAGAAACCCACTGACTTTAAAAGAAAGAAATTGCAGTTATTGACCAAGAAACCACTTTATCTTCATCTACATCAAACTTTGCACAAGGAATGATTCTGACATGAGTAATGTGGAATTTCTGTGAATTTTACCACTCAGTAGAAATCATCATAGCTCTGTGTAGCATATTCATCCTTCAGGAGGCAGGAAGTGAGCCGTACCTATAGGCCAGTGAGTCCATTGCAAAGCTGTACCACAGAACTAAAGTCCAGCACCTAATTGTTATGACTCCTTTGGATACAGGTTTATTGTAGATTTTGAAACATGTTTTTACTTTTCAATTAATTGTGCAATTAATAGTCTGTTTCCTAATTTACCACTGTTCCTACCCTGCTTCCTGGAACAATACTGCTGTGGTAGGTATGCTCATCTTCAAACTTAATAGAGCAATAAGAATGTGCTAGAGTTTACACATTTGCTCACTTTTGCTCCAATATGGTCTTTTGATTTGAATTAACTTCAAACTTTTGAATTGAAGTGGGTAGGATAGTACCAGATTGCTTTGAAAGGAAATTGGATCAGTTATGGTCTGTCTTATAGGCTGTTCCTTAGAGCTGGCCTAAATTCACCCTCATCTGATAGTTCTACTTAGAAATAGTGTGCCTTGACCAGATCAGTATCTTATATGGGAGTGTTCTCCAGGTTGTAGCTGTGACTTTTTTCCAGATGACCAGATTGTTTTTCTGAAAGTGAGCATATTTTTAGTCATGTTGATTAGTTGTTCTACATCACATTGCTATTGTTTCTAGGGTTAACATTAAAACCATCTCTCTCAGAATAATTACAAATTTTGGGGTGGGTTTACGTCTTCTAAATCATGTCATCTAAAAATAATTGAGTCAGATGCTAATGAGATACTGCAGGAACAACTGCTGTTTTTCTGACAACTGATTGTGAAACCTTAAAACCTGCATACCTTGTCTTTATAAAGTGATGAGTATGCAAAATCTGGAAAGATATTCTATTTTTTATAATATAGGTAGATACAACTGACATTTATTTCCTATTTAGATATATTGATATTCATATGAAAATATGCAGGTTATTAGCCTATTATAATTTCACTATTTACATTACTTTTAACTTAATGATGAGACATAAATAAAACTTTCATAGTACACGAGGTGGATATTTGATACACAGAACATAAAGATTTGTGAGGAGCTTTTTTGTGGGTTACATGTAGAACCCATGTATTTTAATATTCACTGTTTTAAATGAACAATGCATGAAGGGAATGCAATACTTGGCCTATTTTTAAACTAGTGTAAACCCTAATGATACCATCCGTTTGCTTTTTAAAATGAATAACAGTTGTTTTAGCCCTTGCACTTCAAGAGATCTAGTCTTTAATTTTTCAGTTGTCTGTTAGGTCAATTTTGTTTACTAGATGAATATTAATAAAACTATATGAGCCTGAAAGAATTCTCGGCCAAAATTAGTCTTTCATCTGGATTGGGTTAATTTCACAAATGCAAAAATAGTTCAGTCTACAGTAGTTCTAGGAAATGAAGAATTTGCCTTAATAAAATGTTCACTCAACTGAAACTCTGAGTAGTCAAAATTTCCAGACTGTAAACTTCTCAAGAGAAGGGCCTCATCTTCTCCATGTCATGTAAACTTTCCAAGGTGCTTGGGCAGCACTCTGTACCCTGTGGAGTACTCAGTACCTTTTTGTTTGATGTTACAGATGTTTGATGTTGCTCCCTTAAAATCTACTATTAAAATGTAGCAAAACTGATACATTGTTCTGTTTTCTCATAGACTATACAACATGTATATCAAAGTGATAATAAAAAAAAAAACCTTTTTTTTTTTTGGTTGTAGATGGACACAGTACCTTTATATTTAT